>QJWJ01000376.1 GCA_003235365.1 Deltaproteobacteria bacterium | reverse complement strand
ACGAGTTGAAACCCAAGGCCCCCCAGAGCCGTCGCGAGTGCACTGGCACGCAGTGCACCTGGGAAGAACCAACGATGAACCAACGCTGCTTGCAACATGGCCGAGGCATAGGACGTCGAGTTCCACTTGGGAAGTCGCAACCGCCGAAGAAATCCACCCCTGCGCGAGACGTCGCTCGTGAACCAACGAACACGTGATCCCTCCTGCGGCGAATCAGCCGACGACGCGTTCGATGGGCGATGGGCGGCATGAATCCGTCTCCACCACGTCCGGCGCGGATCTCACACGACTACGAATGTCCACGTCTTCGTCGGGGTGTGATGCATCGCACGAATGCGAGATGCCCTTCATCGAGCTCGACGACTCAAAGGCGCGACAGCGACGCGGGGAGCCCGGAGCGCGACGTCAGCATGCAGGCGTGACGCGCACAACCTCCCTCACCCGAGGCACAACCCATCCGGTTTCTTGACGATTCTCCCGAACCGGCGCCACGTCCTGTGACCCCAACCGCCCCAGTACTGGTCCACTGTGGTGCAACTTGATCACCCAACGCCGTTCGGTGCCCTCCGAGAAAATGTGTGGGGCGTCACAAACCCGCACCGCGCGGCCACAGCATTTCAGGAAGGCACGTGCGGGTGCGAGAAGCGCTCGGCGGTTAGCCGGCTTCTTATTGGTCATTCGGAGATTTGAGCATGAAAAACATCTTGGGTACGACATCTGCGGTCATCTTCCTGTCCCTCACCCTTGGCGCCTGTAGCGACGCGACATCGGAAGTCGACACGGACGGCGACGGGCTGACGGATCAGCTCGAATCCGCACTCAACACGGACCCCAACGACCCCGACACGGACGGCGACGGCGTCGAGGACGGCCGTGAGTGGGAGAACAAGACGAACCCGCTCGCCAAGGACTCCGACAACGACGGCATCGAAGACGGGGACGAAGACGAGGACGGTGACGGCATCATCGAGCGCGAAGAGCGCCATGAGCGCGAGCACGCTTCAGACGAGCATGACGGCGACGACGATGAGCATGACGACGGCGACGACGACGAGCATGACGGCGCGGACGATGACGAGCACGACGGCGTGAAGGACTCAGTGGAGGGCGACGAGCACGACGACGAGTTCGAAGACGGGCACGATGCAGTCGAGGCCGAAGAGCACGATTCTGAAGAGGCATCCGACGGCGAGGAAGCCGATGCAGAGGAGGCCAACGAAGTGGAGGCGGACGCGACCGAAGAGGCGGACGCGGAAGAAGCCAACGAGGCCGAGACCGACGCGAGCGAAAGCGACAGCGAGGCAGACGCAGAGACTGAAATCTGAACCTCGCGCGGCTCCGCTGCTACGCACCGCATCGGGGTGCTGACCGCTCCACGGCTGAATGGGCGAGCACGATTGTCGGGCGGTTTTTCGAACCCGCGTTGAGGGTCCGAAAAACCGCTCCCGTTGCAGTCGTTCTCTCGACTCCGTTCGCTGTTACATCGAATGAGAGTTCGCGAATCGCGCACTCTCATTCAGCGCCCCAGCGCACGTCCGGGATTTACCGACGGCAGCAACCTCGACCCACTCACCTTGGTTCGCAGCGCTCTTGGCCGCCTGCCGGCGCAGAGCGCGCTAGTCCTGGTGTCGCGAAGGCTGCGATTCGAGAGGAGCAGTCGCCATCCGGGCCCGTTTTCAGCTGGTGGCCTCCCTCTCGATCGTCATTTTTGCGCGGTAATGGACACGCGAATGCAGTCCTCCCTCGAGCCGTTGATGCGCACTTCGAGACACGTCGAGCCTTCGTCGAAGCCGGACAGAACGAACTGATTGCGAGATGCGGTCCCGAAGACTCGCAGCACCGAGTCATCGTCGGACACGAGACTCAAGCGGTCGTGCGAGTCGTAACTGACGCCGTCAGCAACCGGCGTCGCCAACACTTGAAGGGCAATCCCAGCGGGGATTGTGATCTTGTCGGAGGTGACGCTCGCTTGAAGCGGCGGAGACGTGACCGCCTCGAAACGAATGTGGGAATACTCCTGCCCATCGCAACCGGCAAGCGCGACCAACGATACGACTGGCAACATCCACGATCTCCAGGTGGTTCCCGACCACGACTGACACGATGCCCTTTTCACTGCGCTCCTCCTTCCGACGTCGATGCGTCCGCGACGCCCGCATCGGAGCCTGGCGATCCGCCATCGCTCGCTGATGCTCCGCCTTCCGCCATAGGCGCTCCGGCGTCGGTGCCACCGTTCAGTCCAGAAGGCGGAACTCCTCCGTCACTGACAGCACCGGCGTCGTCATCGGCCCCAGCATCACCGACACTCGGTTCTCGACGGTCGTCGACGACGACGTCGAACGACACTTCCAACTCGCCGGTCGTGACTACCAACGTCGCTTGGCCGACTTGCAGCGGGGTGAGCGTCGCTTCCGCGCCGTCCCTACGGGCTGTGACCATCAGAATGGATGGGTCACTCGACGACCAGTCGTACTCGAGAACGCCCGCCATCGCTTCCCCTCGCTTGTCGAGGGGCCCGGGACGGGCAAGCAAGGATTCACCCGTGCTCAACTCCAACGTGTCGTAAGAGGCCGCTCGACGGTCGAGCGCCCCCCCCGAAAGAACGAGCTGCAGATCGTCGACCGCCAAGACGCGAACGTGTAGCAGGTCGACGACTTCGGAATCGCCGCTCAGCGCGAGCATTGCCGCGAGCCCCGGACGCACCGCGTGCAGGCCCAGATCAGCCTCTTCGATTGCCGCCGATCCAGACACTATCCGTCCGGCGCGCCCCGACATATCGACGAAGTCGAGCTCGAACCACCCGTCCAACGCGATCGCTTCCGGAAAGTCGTGCCGATTGCCCGTGCAAAACGAGTCCGTTGAATTGTAACAGCCGTAAGTGAAGTCTCCTCTGCCAAGCTCACCCTGACTCGAACTCGGTTTCGAGTCAGAGTCGCCGCAGCCATACGCCCCAAGTACCAATAAGACATGCCAAGTATTAGCCCACCGCATGACGTAAAACGATAGCGGGTCTCCCGCAGGAGGACAAGGCGACGCTTCGCCCCAACCGGCCGAGCTTGCCTCTCCTCTTCTGCGCGTTCTTCCGGTCCCACCACACGAGGCCGGCGCCCTGGCGAAGCGTTGGAATTGTCGAGACATTCGCGTCAGCGTCGCATGCGACGGGTCGCTGTTGAACCGACGCTCTGCGACGAGATCATCGGCGACGACCAGGATCTACCGATCATACTTGGTGAGCCTAGCGATCGCGTATGATCGGAATGTCAGTCGGTACTGGCACCACCCTGGTCGATGCACATCGTGCAGACAAGCGTCATCGCTGCCGTTCACTCGAGAGCGCACCCCAACCGAACCCACAAGTAGATAACCTAACACACATCCTCCCTCACCTCGACAACGACCCCCTTGCTTGACCAACGTCGAAACCGCAGCACTAGAGCAGCAACCAGGTTGATTGCTGCAACAAATCAGACTCCTGGAGCACCGAGCTGCGCGCAGGGGGAGCCGTCGCCGCTCGGCGGGCGAATGACGAGCTTGGAGCCCGACATACGACACTACGCGAAGTAGCATCACCTCACCGAGGTGACCGATGACGCAAACGTGCCCTACCTTCGCCGCAACTCGAAGCCTTCAAGGCGCGGCGTCGCCGACACCCGCCTCGGGAACACCGCCTTCGTCCGCAGCTGCATCGGCATTGGGCGGAGCGGGATCTGCGTCAGACTCGCTGTCCGAGGTGTTGGCGTCCAGAACGGCGTCAGTCGCTGCGTCACGGATGACGTCGGCGTCGGCACCCGCATTGCCGGGCACCGCTGCATCACTGGGGGCGGCCGCGTCCACCCCCGAATCGTTGGTCATCATCACGGGCACGCCTGCGTCGCTCGAGGCCGCGCCAGCGTCAACGCCGCCGTCCGTGCCCGCGTCGGGAAGCCGGACAACCCAGGTCGTGATTCTCTCGGAGTAATGCGACTCATACCAAACGCACCCGGGCGTCGCGCCTGCCGCGCTCACGAGCATGACGGCTGACAAGCAAACACGTCGGTTCGCAGCGAGAGAAGCAACAACCTCTGCCACCAGGTGGCGGCAACCGAGCAGCGCCGGGAACATGTCAGCCATTGTAGCACCCGAAGCGGCAGCTCAAAACCCGCGGCTCCGCCAATTCAACCGGAGACACCAACTGCGCGGGCGATTTGAGGCCGGCATCGACGGCGCGTTGCTCGAGCCCCGCAGCGTCCCGAGACGGGAGTCTCACCACGGGCCGCCGGCGTTGGCTCCCTGAAGCTGCGCCAGAAAAGCAGAACGACCGGCGCTGGGCCGGTCGTTCTCGCTCATCTCACAGGAACAGCGTCAACCGCGCCGCATACTGTCGTGGCGGGCCGAAGAACCGCAGGTTCAGGTCAGGCGTGTTGATGAAGCTCGTCATGTACACCTCGTCCGTGAGGTTGTTCACGAACGCGTCGAGACGCAGCAAGCCGTCAGGACGGGTGTAGCCCACACCCACGTCAAAACGGGTGTACCAGGGCACGACGTCCGACAGGTTCGGATTGACGTTGCCCTCGCTGTCCTTTCCTTCACCGTTGAACACCGTCATGTACTGCTTGCCCTTGGTCTGGGCATTGATGATCCAGTCGAAGTAGCCGAACGACGTCTCGATGTTCTGTACGAGTTGGATGTTGAACGCGATACGCGGCGACCGAGGCAGGAACTTGTCCTTCAAGTCCGCCGGGGTCTGATTCACAGCGTCGTAGCTGATGCGAGTATCGGCGAAGACGCCCTTGGTGATGCGCGCATCGAGCAGCATCGCTTGCAGTCCGGCTTCGAGACCAGCGGGCAATCGCTGAGACAGCTCCAAATCGAGGCCGAGGATCCTCGCTTCGGCCGCGTTGTAACGCACCGAAGAGGCCGCGATACTGTCGGGATCCATGGTGTCAGCAATCTGCTGAATGACCTGGACTTGCATGTCGTTGTAAGCGTAGCCGAACAGCGACGCATTGACGGTCGTCTTCTTCCCGCTGAACTGGTTCTTGCTGCCGATCTCGATCGCGTACAGAGACTCGGGCTTGTACGTCTTGACGATGTCGCCGATGTTGTCGTTGAAACCACCCGACTTGTGACCGGTCGAGAACGTGGCGTACAGCAAGTTGTCCGGGCTCAGGTCGGCTTCCGCACCGACGCGAAAGTCGACGAATTTCGCGTCGGATTCGCCGTGCTGCTCCGTGAGCGTGCTCCAAGCGCCGCCGTAGTCTTTGTTCTCGAGCACCTCGTCGACGGTGTCGCGAATACCATAGCGCTCCACGCCGTCGGTGAAGACCGCAATGCAGTTCGGATCACGAAGGCCGTCACACGGATCAGGAACGTCGAAGACGTCACGACCGGGACCAGCGAACTCCATGCCTTCCGTACCGTAGCGGACGTCACCGTTGTCGAACGCGCCACCCCAGTACCCGTAGACGTTGCCAATGCCGTTGCGCTTCTTGCCCTCAGTCGTGAAGCGAACACCGCCAAGGACGCGGAACGCCTCGGTGATGTCGAAGGTCGCATCCAGGAACCCTGCGTAAGAGTTCATGTGCATGTCGGGCATGTTGTATTCGACGCCCAAGAAGCCGTTGCTCTGGTCGGCAGCATTGGCCAAGACACCCTTGAAGTCCTCTTGATACAAGAAGCCACCCAGGGTCCACCGCAACCGAGCGTCGTCGGGCGCATAGAGCCGCAACTCGTGCACTTGGGAATCGGACAGGTTGTACCAAAGCCCATGGCTCCAGTTGTCCAGGTTGTCCACCTCCTTGCCTGGGTAGTCGACGCCATCGGGGTTGGCAATCAACTGTTCGTAGTCGAGCTTTCGGTAGCTGCCCGCGTACGAGGCGATGAGCGGCCCGAAGTCGTAGTCGGCGTGCGCGGACACGCCCCAATGAGTGCTGTCTTCACGCCCCTGCGCACCTCGGAACCACACCGAGCGAGGCTCGGGCACCTCTTCGGGAAGGATACCGGAGCGGAGGGCTTGCGCGTAGTTGCTGCCCGTCGAGCCCGTGCCCTTCTGTTGCATGTAGTCGTGCATGATGCGGATGTTCAACGCATCGGTGGCCTGCCATCCAAGCTGCATCCGATACGCGAGCGTATCCGCACTCTCTGACGGAGTGAGCGTGTGGATTGGTCCCGCGTTCTTGTAGAAAGGCTCGCGATTCTCGGAGAACGTCGCGATACGGAACGCAACGGTATCACCCAGGGGAATGTTCACCATCGAGCGCGTGACACGCTGCGAGTAGTTACCGATCTGAGCAGATGCCTCACCCTGCCACTCGCCGTACACAGGCGCGTTGGGGATGAAGTTCAGCGATCCGCCCACGGCGTTGCGCCCGCGCAAGGTCCCTTGCGGACCGCGGTTCAACTCGACGCGCTCCATGTCGAAGAACATCGCGCCGACGCCACGCGGACGCGGAATGTAGATGCCGTCGATGTGCGTCGAGACCGCGGGGTCCCCGAGTTCGTGGTTGACGTTCGAACCGACGCCGCGAACGTAAATCTCGATGTTGCCCTCTTGCTGACCAATTTCGACGTAGGGCGTCGCCGATGCCAGGTTCTCGACGGAGTTCACGCCCGTCTTGTCGAGTTGCTCCTGGTTGATGGCCGTCACCGAGGCGCTGACGTCCTGGATGTCCTTTTTGCGGCGGTCGACCGTCACTTCGATGGTCTCGACCTCGTTGGGGTCGTAGTAGGCGTCAGCGGCATCGGCGGACGCGTCGCCACCAACCCCACCGCCTGCAGAAAGATCGACGGACGCTTCGCCGCCGACGTCGGCATCGCCTTCAGCCTCCACCCCGTCAGCCGGTGCTTCTTCTGGCGCGGCGGAATCCTCCGCTGGAGGCGCCTCTTCAGCTGGCGCCTCTTCTTGTGCGTCCTGCTCTGGTTCCGGCGGTGCTTCCGGTTCGGCGGGAGCGTCGGCCTCAGGCGCGGTGTCCGCGGGAGGAGCCTCCTCGGCAGCATCGTCCTGAAGCATCGTGGCATCCTGTTCCGGCGACACCGGTGCGAGCTCTACTGGCGCCGACCCGTCGGGGCCCGGCGTCGCGTCGACTGGCTGGAACGGGACGACCGGCGCAGGAACTTCGCTGCCGGACGAGTTCGAACCGGGCAAGTGGGGGGCGACTGTCTCGAGCTTCTTCTCCGCCGTATCGTCGACCGGGTTTGGGACTGCGAAAGTCAGAACAGCCGCTCGCGGTGCTTGCTCGACGAGCCCAGCGCTGCGCAGGGGATTGGTGAGCAGCAACGGCTTGGGTAGCTGCGGTACGAGTCGTTTCCCAGCCGTGGGCAGCTGACCCGTTGCTCCTGTCGCAACCTTACCAGCTGCAAGCTCGGGCGCTTCTCCTGCATGAACGCTAGCTGCTAGCGCTAGGTTAACCAAGAGCGATGAGGAGAAGACCGTCGTGCAACGGCGAGTGAAGTAGCGACCTGACATCCATGACCTCCAGAACAAGGCGCGGTCCAACGAGAGCGTGCGCGCACTGCGTATACACTCCGATCTGCGCGAAAGTGAAGCGTTCGTGCGCACAATGCGACCAAAGATCCGGGTCGCTGGTCTCACTCCCTAGCCGATCCACGGCGCATGGCGGCAAAGACTACCGAGCCTCTTTCGTGTACTCGTGAAAAACTACAGCACGCAGATGTAACTTCGCTAACGTGTGGCGAGGCGAGTCATCAAAGTCCACGACGCTGGCACGAATCACCGCAATCGACACGCTTCCAGATATCCACAGAAGCGGGTTCGACGACTAGTGCTCCCGCGAGACCGCGAAGGTCACTGCACAAGCGCAACATTACAACGCCGCGTTATCCCCTACCGACGGTCTCGGCGCTGACAAACCCAGCGATGCAACAGGTAGCAGCGTTTCTAGCGATGACAGGCGGGCAGCGTCAAGGCCGCAACCGGCACCGAGTGCAAAAACACTTCGCCCCCCGCCCGGAGTAGCAGCCGGATGACGAGTCGTTCGGGCAGACCCGCGACTGTCGTCAGCCCGACGGGCGACGTCCAGAAACATCTCTACGGCTTGGTGACGACAGCTAAGGTTTCGGCTCCGGATCCCCTCGCGACGTCCATCAATCGCACCACGTCGCCGTAGGGAACCTCATCCTCAGCTTGGAAAAAGACCGTGCGATTGCTCCTCCCCTCGAGGCGCTTCTCCAACTTGTCGGCAAGAGTGTCCATCGTCACCGCCTCGCCATTGATCTTCAGCTCACGCTCGACGGAGAGCGACACGATCAGCACGTTGCTGGGTTGCGTGTGCTGCGGTGTGTCGTCTTCAGCCTCGTCGGGCACCGCAGCTGTCAGGTGCTTCAGCGTAGACGGCGTCAGAACCATGAAGATGATGAGCAACACGAGCACGATGTCCACCAGCGGAGTGACGTTGATACCCGAATTTACTCCACCCTTCTTGTCGCCTACGTCCATGGCCATGTCAGCGCATCCTTCAGCCGGCAGTCGCCCTACTTTTTCTTGGTGATTTCTTCGGTGCCCAGCACCACGTCGCTGAACTTGGCGGAGTGCAGCGCATCCATCGCGCCGCGCATCACGCCAAACGGCACGCGCGCGTCACCTTTGACGAAAATGGATTTGTGCGGAAACTTGCGCCGTTCCAGCGTAACGGCCTGCGCCAAATCCTCGACGCGGGCAATGCGATTCGGCCCGACGTAGATCTGCTTGTCCGCGGTGACGGACACGATGATGTCTTTGCCATCGTCGGGTTTGCGCGAATGATTGGCGGTGAGCGGCAAGTCGACAGCAACGCCGCTCGCGATCATCGGCGTCACCACCATGAAGATGATCAACAACACCAACACCACGTCCACCAACGGAGTGACGTTGATGTCGGCCTTGACCGCTCCCTTCGCGTGGTCGTCTGGCTCGTGCCAAACGGTTCGCAGCGCGCGGAAGCGCTCCATGCGTTGTTGCGCGTTCACCGGGGCTCTCGAAACGGGTTACTGGTCACCAGGCTTGGGGATCGAACGCCCAGGTGGCGCCGAAGGAGGGGCCGCCGGCAGCGGAGGGACGCTGGTCGAGGCGCCAGGCAATGGCGGCGCGCCGGCAGGCGGGTTGCTGGGGCGGAATGCAGGAGCCGGCGGCGGATTGCTGGCCTGATAGGCCGGCTGTGGGGGTCTGCTCGCCACGGGCAGTGGCGGTGCAGACACCGGAGGGGCCGCAGAAATCGGAGGCGCAGAAACCGGGGGCGTGGAGGCAATCGGCGGCCCGGAAACCGGAGGCGCGGAAGCAACGGGAGGAGCTGCCATGGCGATGGGTGGAGCTGCAGCGGGAGGAGCTGCGACCGCAGGAGCCATGGCCGACGCGGACATCGCCGAGAAGCCACTGATCTCGCTGGCGAGGCCCGCACGCGTTTTGTGCACGAGCCGGTCGGTGAGCTCACCCGACGCGTCATCGATGAGCCCCCCCAGATCGTCGAGGCGCGTGGTGAAATAGTTGTAAAACCACACCGCGCCAATGGCGACGCCGAGGCCCACGGCCGTCGTCAGCAGCGCTTCTGCAATACCCGCGGAAACCGTCGCCAAACCGCCACCACCGCCACCCGCGGGATCGGCCATGTGCTGGAACGCGGTGATGATGCCGAACACCGTGCCGAACAACCCCACGAAGGGAGCCGAGGAAGAGATCGTGGCCAGCACCGGCAGGCCCTTGTTCAACGACGCCATCTCGCGCTTCTTCGCCCGTTCCATACTGCGACCGACGCTGTGCAGGACGAGCTCGACTTCGATGGCGTCGTCCGCCTTGTCGCCGAGCTGACTGATACCCAGCCCGAACTCCGAAAGGCCCACGGCAGCCACGCGCGCCAGCGGCGAATCGGGGAAGTGATCCTTGAGCCCGAGTGCCGTAGACAGGTCGCCCCCCGGTGCCATCATCGGCTGCAACGCCGCCAAAAAGCCGATCGATTGCTCCTTGCCCTTCTTGAAGGTGAGGAAACGCTCGAGCGCGATGCCGATCGCAAACATCGACATCAACAACAGTGTGATGACCACGGTGCGGGCGATGAAGCCCATCTGTGACCACAAGCCGAGTATTGAGAAATCCATCTATCTTCCCTTGAAATCAGACACGCCCCGACCGCAGAACTCAGGACGAAGAAATCACGTAGTTGACCGTGTAACAGAATGGCGTCGGGACGCCGTCGCGAGTGAAAGGCTTGTAGCGCCACCGCCGCACGACCCCGGGCAGTTGCGCGTCAATGGGCGTGCCGCTGCCTTTCCGGACCTGAACGGTCGTGACCTGCCCCTTGGCGTTGGCACAGATGAACACGACTGCGTTGAGCCGCTTGTTTCGAAACGCTCGAGGAACCTTCGGGCGATACGCCGCTGAATTCGGATTAATCAGCAACTGCTTGTGCCCGATCTTGGCGCTGACCATCTCTGGGCCTTTGCGTTTCACGACCTTGGCCTCGGAGCCCACTTTGCCACCAACGACGCCACCGACTTGGCCGCCTTTCTCGCCGCCCTCGACACCTTCGTCTTCGCCTTCGTCCTCTTCTTCTTGCTCGGGCTCGGGGGTTTGGGGGATTTCCTTCGGCTGCACCAAGACATCTTCCTTGGGCTTCTGAGGAGTCTTCTTCTTTTCGGTCTTCTTCTTTTTCTTCTTGGCCGGCGGCGGCGGCGGTGGCGGTGGCGGTGCTTCGGAAACCAAGGTGACTTGCACACTGGGCATCGGCAGTTCGTCGACTTGCCACATCGAATGCGCGACCCCGACGACGAGCAAAATCCCGTGTCCGATGAGCGACGCCATCACCATGCGGCGACGCCACTTCTTGGGCTTGGCATCTGCCGGCGCCAACAGCGCTTCAAAGGCCATTACTCGTCCTCCCCGGCGGTCGTGGCGGAATCGTCGTCAACCTGTTGTGCCGTGGCAGGCGCGAGAGACGCAGTTTCTTGCGCGACGGCCTGGGCCTGGGTGCGCCACTTCTCAGCCTGCTCGACATCCTTCTGCCACTGTTCGGGGTCGTCCAAAGAGGCCAGCGCGCGCTGCCGGTACAGCAGGTTGAGATACACCAGCGCGTTTTCGAACTTCTGGCGGCGCTCCAGCGCTTGTTTCAACCACTCGATGCCCTTGTCCGCTAACGCAACGCGTCGTTCGTCAACGACATCGTCTTTGGCGAACGCTGGCGGCAATACCGTCTGCTCCACGTCCGGGCGCGGGTCGAAACGCGTCGCATCTCCGGCGCCACCTTTGTTGAACAGACGGTCGTAGATGAACACACCGACCGAGTAGGCAGCGTCGGCGCTTTTCGCATTCATTTCAGCTCTGCGGACCATCCACTCGAGCGCATCATCCCACTTGTCCCAGCGGGAATAGACTTGGATCAGGGCGTTGACGGCCTCCAGATCATCTGGTCTTTCCTGATGGCGTTTGGAGTACATCGCCGCCAATTGCTCGTAACGATCCGCATCGAACAGAGTCTGGATGTACAGACGTTGCGCTCGGTCGTCCTCAGTTTCCAGCTTCTGAAGACTCTCGAACGAGGCCAGGGCACAATCGGTGGCCTTCTCCTTCTCTTGTTTGGAGTCGCCGGTGAGCATCAGTTGGCGACAGGCCAAGCCGTGGTTGAACACCACAGCGGGTATCCCCGGGTACATCCCTTCCGACTGCTCGTAGGAAGCTGCAGCTTCGGCGTAGTTTCCCGCGTGATACAGCTCGTTTCCTTCCCGTGCGATGCGACGAGCGTTGAGCTCCGAGCAACCAATGGTAGCCAGCAGCAGGCCAACCCCCAGCAAAACTCCCGGCATCCGTGCTGAAACCTGACTGCGTGGGGAAACCTGACTGCGTGGGGAAACCTGACGGCGCGGGGAAACCGGGTGGACCGTCGCTGCATACCGTGTCGGGCAATTGGAGGGCTGTGCAGAATGTCGTCTCATCGATTTCGGCAGCGAGCTTGGGCATGACAGCCCGCGTCGGCAAGGTGGGGGATACACAAGAGCGTGCGCGTTCCGCAAGTGCAGACGCCGATAGACTCTGACTCGCACGGGGCATGGCACCGCGACGAGTGACCGAGACGTCCGCCGGCGGGGCGCGATCCCGCGGAGCGAGCTGCTTGATCGAGCGGCATCTGCCCCAACGGTGACGCAAGCACATTTTTCGATCGACACGGTACTGGGTTCGGGCCCGATAACCGGCTGGGTGACATGCGAGACTTGCAATGGATGGTTGCCGCCGTGCGCTCCCGGCACGTAGTATTTCGCGCCATGAAGCTCGCCTATGTATCTATCCTCGCTGCCGTCGCACTGCCTTTCATTGCTCTCAGCGCATGCGGCGACGAGGGAGACACCGTCGTTGCGGTCAACATCAATTCCACCGACGACGTCGGCGTGGTTTCAGCCGTCAACGTGACGATAGCGCAAGGCGGGAACACGCTCATGACGACGTTGACCGCTCCGACAGAAACCCAGATGGTCGGCGACGAGGGCATGATGATGCCCGTCGTCAGCATCAAGAACGACTGGTACGAGCGCGTCACCCTCGACGGCAACTGGGACGACTCGGAAGCGCGGGTCACGGTGACGGCAGCCGACGACAAGGGCAACTCGTTCATGGACTTCACCGATGTGGAGATCGTACCCAACGGCGCGGTCGCTGCGTTTCTCAACTTCAAGGTGCCACAGGCACCGGAGCCCGATGCGCCCGCAGATCCTGCAGGTGGCGCGGGCGGTGCAGGTGGCGCTGCAGCCGATCCAGGTGGCGCGGGCGGCGCAGGTGGCGCGGGCGGCGCAGGTGGCGCGACCCCATAGTCGACGTCTGGAACTCCACACGTCCGCCTGGCACTCCGTCGCCCGACACGATCTCCGCTAGGCTTTGGCGAGCGTAGGTGGTCGTGTTGGCTTGCTGGATAGCCGGCGGTGATGAACACCAACGTCGGTGGGCACGGTGGGCACGGTGGGCACGGTGGGCGCGCATAGCGCAATCCGTTGGGCTCAGCGAAGCGGAACGACGAACGTCGTAATCGAGTACGCCGGCGCAGTGGCCACGAAGCTGTAACCGTCGATGTCGATGGGCTCCAACTGCTCCAGATCTTCTTCACTAGAGGTCCGGTACACTTGGAGGTTCGAGCCGACCGCAGGTAGTGTGGTGATGTCGAAGGTGTAGCTGTGAGCTTCGCTCCGACTCCCATTGCGCACGACGATGGTGAGCACACTCTGGTCGGCACTCAGCGCAGCAACCATGTCTTCGTCGTCGATGGCGACGAAGACGGCACCGGGACGAATGAATCGGCTGAAGCCGGCGTGCATGTAGAATCGCTTGAGCGGAGCGTACGTCTGGTCCGCATCGTCGAGGGTGAAGCTAGCCCAGTTTCGACTCGGATCTCCCGACTGCCAGTCGATCCACGCTTCGGGTTGTAGCTCGCGCAGGTCGACGATGATGCGCCCGGCCATGAACATGGCCGCCTCCATGTCGCCGTTGAGAGTCTGCCCCAACGGACCTGACTCCGATTGCCACAAGCGCTTGCCCAGACGATCCGCCAGCACCCGTAGTTGAGCCCTTTCGCTACCCGCGTACGAATGGACGTTAATCTGACCCATGGCTTCTATCGTCGCATCATCGAAAGCTGCGATGTTGCGCGCGGCTTCGTCCATGCTGTTTTCGTCAGAAGCGCTGATCGTCGTATCTGTGAGCCCCTTGGTGGAAAGACTGGCCACTGTTGCCCGGATGATCCGCTGTTGATTCGATGGCGAGAAGTGGCAGCCCTCTTGCGTGCCATTCGACTTCCACCAGTTGGCATTGGGTTCGTTCAGCGGCTCGAGCGTGCGAAAGGTGACGCCGAGTTCGTCCCGGTAGTGGAGCACCACCTCCGTCAGGTAGTCCGCAAAAGCGTCATACGAGTCCTCGCGCAAGTTGTTCGAGCCATCGCTGCTTCCAGACGCACATCCGCTGACCGTCATCCAATAGGGCGGCGAATTCGAAAACGCCTCGAGGATGACGTCACTACCGCGTTCAGCAATGCTGAGGAGCACAGCACGCTGGTTCGCGTCGGCATCCCAGTCCCACGTTCCGTCCTCGGCGAGAAAGCCGGGCATGTCGCGAAAACGGTCCATGTGGTCGTGCGCCGGGTTCTCGCCTCCGCCGATGTTGTAGCGAAAGATGTTGTAACCCATGCCATCTATTGGGTCGACGACGGCGTCGACTACCGCATCACGCGCTGCCTCGTCCCACCCCCCAACGTGGTTCGCCCACCAGCACAGGCTCGTTCCCCAACCTTCGAAGATCTGGTAGCGCTGGTTCACATCGATTTTCACCAGCTCCGTGTCGGGTCGCGCCATCACGTCGGGTCGCGGGCTCGGATCGATCACCGGTGAGGTTGCCATCGGAACCGAATCAGCTCCGCCACCAGCACCAGCTGACGCCCCCGTGTCTCGCCCCACAGCGAGCTGCCCCCCCGCACCGCCGTCAAGCGCCATGCTACCGGATAGGTTCGGAACCGGAGTTGGCACGTTGAACGTTCCACCGGCGCCCTGGGTAGGCGCAACCCCGTGTTCACCCCCGGCACCACTCGGGTCGCCTTGCGTGCTGCGGCTCGAACTCGTTGCGCCGCTCGAGTGCGGAGAGCTGGTCGCTGTCGAGCTCGACCCCGTGGTCGTCACGTCCGAGGCGCTGGCACCAGACTCGACGCTGGAAGCAGCTTGGGACGCCTCGTCACAGCTCGTGATTGACGACGACAGGAGCACCAGCAGGAACGCAGGGGACGATTGACGGAGCATGTATCGAAGAGTGTCGTTCAGAGTCGGTTGGGGATGGACATCGTACTACCGGATCGACGACTGGAAGGGCGCAGGCCGTCCCCAGCAATTGTCATACCGGTTCCGTCGGCAGCATGCCTGACCCAGTGACCACACGCTGACGGGAAAAGTTTCGCGCAACGCTGGCCGTTTCGTGAATTCCCCAGGGGTTGCACCCGGTGGGGAAACACGCGTCGCGGAGGGAATCGTGCCAGAATGCAAGCCTTACAGAACCCGCAGGCGTTTGTCGACATCAGCTCTCGACACACGGGTTAAGGTAACTGAGTTTCAGCAAAAGCCGGATAGGCACGAGTTGGACGCGGTATCAGAGAATTGAAGGGTCTGCATGGCGCGAAGAAGAACTCCTGGCGGGCTTGCGATCGGATTGCGAACGGTGTGTCAGGGTGCCCTACTCCCTCTACTCGTCGTCGCTTGTTCGAACGCCAGCACCTACGACGGAAACTCCGACGAAGACTCACCCGGGGCATCCAAACCCGCGAAGGATTCGTCGAACGACCGCGCCTCGTCAGATGGGCAACCCGGTGACTCCAGCGACGACCCGAACAGCCCCGCGGGTGGCAACGACCCAGGCCCGAACGGCGACGGCCCCAGTGATTCGCCAGCTGACAGAACCGACGACCCCAGCGGCGACGATCCATCGACGCCCGTGGACACCGATCCTGGGACGATCGCCACCGGCGGTGATCCAGGAGCCAACGCGGGTAACCTAAACCCAGGCCAGGAGGAGGTCCTGCAGTTCGAAGCTCAAGGAAGGGCCGCCGCGCTACGCAAGGTCAAGAACCTCATGACGGGGCTGCCGCCGACCGACGAAGAATACGCCACGTTGATGGACGTGCCCGCCACCGCCGACGCCGCCGAGACACAGGCCCTGTACGAGGCAATGCGTTCGCTCGTCGTCGACTGGATCGAAACGCCCCAGTTCGACCAACAGCTGATCGCCCTGTTTCGCAACGTCTTCCAGCAGAAGGGTTTCAGCATGCAGGAAGACATGAAGGGTCAGTTCCTCGAGTACGGCCCCTTCGATCTCAACCCAACGTTCTCCTACGGCGACACCGCGTACACCCGCTTTGAGAAGAACTTCTCAGACTCTTTCGCGCGCACCGCGCTGAATCTGGTCAAAACCGGCGGTAACTTCAGCGAAGTGCTCACCACGCGCACGCACATGATGACCACCGCATTGGTCGCCGCCTACCTGCAAGTCGAACAACCCAACGACGCACCGCTGCAGTTTGCATTACCGCGCACCGACGGCCCGACGTGGAACATCGACCGCACGCGCCAAATACCCATCGAGGAAGCCGTCGAAACCATGACGTTCGACGACCAGGAGCCGTCAACGGGCACGGGGTTCTTGAGCGCTGATGCGCCGGAGTGCGATGCCCACGACTACAGCGGGTCCAACGGGGGTTCAGCTCTGTTGTTTCAACGCTTGATCGGCCTGACCCCGCGCTGGAGCTACTCTGCCAATCCGCAGTGTTTCGAGCACCCATCCAAGCCCTACTTCGGGCCAGAAGACACCGAAGACTGGCGGCTCATCACGTTCACCGAGGGCGCTCCAACGCTCAAACCTTGGGACATCCCGAAGATCCGCGCGCTGACCGACGGAAGCAGCGTTTCGGTCAATTTGCCGCGCGTCGGCTTCTACACCACACCGGCGTACTTGGCGCTGTGGCGCACCAACGACAGCAATCAGCACCGCGTCACCGCCAATCAAACGCTGATCGTCGCATTGGGTCAGGGGTTTACCCCCGAACGCGCCGTGGTGCCCGTCACCGAAGTCGGGATCGACGAAGAGCACTCAGCGACGGCTTCTGAATGCTACGGCTGTCACCGAGCGCTCGATCCGTTCCGGCAGTTCTGGGAAAACCAGTTCGACTACAACGATCGCAACGACTTTCGAGACAACCAAGGCGCAGAAGCAGGCGGCCGCAGGTTCGGTGCACGGGCCACCAAGGAGCGCCCCAGCGAGCGCGGCGGCGTCCTGGCCTACGGCAACGTCAACGCCGAGGGCCCGGCGTTCGACGACATGGGCAAGCTCTTGCTTCAGGTTACCGACGGTGACGGGCTGCCGCGTTTCGCCATCAGCATGGCCCAACAGCTGTGTTACTGGGCCAACTCCGCGGGTTGCGCCGAGGGTGACAACGAGTTTCGCCGCATCGCCCAAGCCTTCGTCGACAGCGACTACAACTACAAGGTGATGGTGGCTGAAATGATGGCCTCACCGCTCGTCACTGGCTTCTCGCCAACGGCGACCTTCGAGACGCGCAACGTCACGGTGAGCATCAATCGTCGCGATCACCTCTGCGCCGCCCTCGGCGCCCGTCTCGATCTCGGCGACGTCTGCGGCCTGGACTACGCTTTTCCTCAGATGCGCGGGTTCGGCGGCGGCGGCCAAAGCGAAGCCGATCAGGTCAAATCCGTGTTCCGAATCGCCGGCACGATCGCGGCCGACTCGTTCAGCCGCGGTTCGGAAGTGCCAGTGACGCCATTGTCCCCAACGTTGTTCTACGCGGCGGGCAGCGAGCTGTTCTGTGAGTACGTCGCCACCAAAGCGGTCGGTACCGTCTACGACACGGCCGACGTCGATGCCGCCCTCGCCGCGATGGTGCGAGACGTCATGGGCTACCCCGACAGTGAGGAACTCACAGATGGCACATCCCCAGCACAAGCCGCGCGAACCATCCTGCGTTCCCACTACGACGAAGCGCTCGACGTGCAGGGTTCGAGCGCGAGTCTCGCGCTGCAATCCACGTTTGCTCTAGCATGCCAAGCCCCGACGTCGCTTGGCCTCGGAATGTGAAAGGACCCGACGAGCCATGCCGACACGACGCGAAGTCCTGATAGGATCGATGTTGGGAACCCTGGCAACGGGTCTCCCCGCTTGGTTCCTCGCCGACCCCCGACGAGCCAACGCGCAGAACCTGGCCTGCGCCATCGACGCCAAAGAGAATCTGCAGTTTCTGATCTGCTGCGTCAACAGCAACGGTGACCCCATCAGCAACAACTGCCCTGGTACGTACGACGACGTGGCCGACGGGGGCGAGGCCATTCATCCCGAAGACGCATCAATGGCGGAAACGGAACTGTCTTGGGGCGAAAAGACGTACAAGGCCGCCGCCCCCTGGGGCAGCCTCTCCGAGACGATGCGCGCACGCACGGCGTTCATCCATCACGTGACGCTGGCCAACAATCACGGTGACCAACCCAAGGTGATGCGGCTGATGGGCGCAACGAAGAACAGCGAGATGCTGCTCTCGGCGTACGCAAAAGAGCTCGCGCCGTGTTTCGGCACGGTCCAGAACGAGCCCGTTGCGCTCGGGGCGGGTAGCAATGCGAGCGAGTTGGTGAGCTTCCAAGGCCGCACGCTGGCGTCAGTTTCTCCCACGCAGTTACGCCAGTTGCTGACTGGTTCCAACGGCAGGCCGAGCTTTGGCGGCGGGGGCCGTTCTGGCGGCTCGTCGGCGTCGGTGGTCACTCTTCGCAGCATCCGAGACAAATACCTCGACGAACTGCACAAGCTAGCCCAGCAGGATGCGACGGGGGTGCAGACGAAGTTCCTCGACGCGTTGTCGTTGAGCCGCGCCCAGACACGGCAACTCGCCGAACAGCTCGCCGAAACGCTAGCCGCAATCGACAACGACGGCGTGGCGAGCCAGGGCAAAGCCGCCGCAGCGCTCATCCAAGCCAACGTGAGCCCTGTGATCACCGTGCGGATCGGGTTCGGCGGCGACAATCACTCGGACAGCAACCTGGCCAACGAGGTCGCACAGCACACTGACACCGACAACGGCTGCGCCGGCATCCAGCTGATCTTGGACGAGCTGGTGGCAGCGGGCATCGAGGATCGAGCCACGTTCATGACGCTCAACGTTTTCGGCCGCAATCTCAACGACTCCAAGGCATCCGCGCGCAGTGGACGCGACCACTACGGCAACCACTCGGTCGCGGTGGTCATCGGCAAGAACGTCAAACCCGGCGTCTACGGTGGTGTTCGCCCGGTCAAGGGCGGTCAGCTCGGTGCGTCGGGAATCGATTCGGCAACGGGAGATAGCGTGCCCGACGACGGCGGTGACATTCCGCGCCTCGAAACCCACGTCGCGATGGCGCGCACGGTGGGTGTCGCCCTAGGCATCCCGGAAGAATCCGTGGACGGCATGTTCAACACCGGTGCAGGCGGAAAGGTGATCAGCGCGGCGATCGCGTGACGAGAAAGGCGTCGCCACGTCTTGCTGCTCCCTGTGCCAGCAAGACGCAGCGACCCAATGGTCTTCTACGCCGTCCCCGTCAGCCCCCTTCGCACATGCCGCCGATGCAGCGAGCCTCGGTGGGCGGAACGCACGGCGGAGGCACCAGAGTGCACTGCGCTTCCTCGAAGAGAACGCACTGTCGAGCGTCAATTTGATCGCGCACGGCATCGACTTCACCTTGGCCGTCCAAAGTGACCACGCGCCCACACGAGTCGTGACACTGCGATGCGTGGCCGTATTGGATGCAATCGGCGTCGGTCTCGCACGGACCTCGCTGTGCCTCGATGACGAGCGACATCGTGAGCCCCGCGTCGTTTCCGAGGCGCTGACACAGATCCTCTCCTTCGATGCCGTACAGCGCGTTGAGCGCAGTGGCGGTTACCAACGCCTGCTCGGCCGTCATCGTCCAGCCGATCTCCGCGCGAGGACCACCGTTGGCGGCCTGATCCAGCTCGAACTCACAGCGCTCCATCATGGCGCCGTTTTTGAAGTCGTCATCCGTTTGGCACAGCTCCAGAATGTCGCTCGCGTCCGCGTAGGGGCTCGTACTCGAATCACCCGGGACGAACACGAGCTGCTCGTGCAGGTAGTGCGCGATTTCCAACGCATCTGCCGGGCCCATTGCGTTGACCCGAGCGACCTGTTGCCCATCGAAGGGTTCGGTCTGACACAAGTCGTAGCGCTCGAGCGTTTGCCGGAACGTGTCGTCCATATCTTGCAGACACGGAAGGAAAAACGCTGGGTGATTGTCAGGACGCGGGATCATGTACGCGGTGCCATCCTGTTGCTGAAAGACGCGATAGTACTCGTGAGTCAGTGCCAGCTGACAGTCGGGCAGGTAGACGTCCGTGGCATCCGGCGCATGCTCGATGCGTCCGCCATCGTCTTCAGCGACACAATCACCGCTGGGATTGGGAACACTCTGATTCGGGCCCGGGCCGCTCCCCGACGGCTCGGGCATCGTCCCACCCGGCGACGCGTCCGGCGTCATGTTCGGATCGGGCATGCTCGAGGTCGGGCCCGGCTCCGAACCACCCTTCCCAACCACACAGCTACCCCCTTCGCAATCTTGCCCCGACGCACAGTCCGCGTCGCGGTCGCACTCGGGGAGGCACAACGCCACCGTCTTCGCACCGCACTGGGCACTGGCAGCGGGGTCATCCCGGGTCACGCAACGTGCACCGGCCAAGCCAGAGCAGTCCGCGTCGACCGAACATTCGCTCGTGCACGCCCCGCACACGCAAGAGGAAGACTCACAATCACCATCATCGACACAAGCACTGAGCCAATTCGTTTCGCCACCCAGGCGTTGCTCACTCTTCGCGGCACAGCCGACCAAACACGCCGCGCCCAGGGCGAGCACGACACCAAACGATGTGCCAAATCCAGTCCAAGTGGGTTTCATTCCAGTTCTCCTTCGGGCAGCCGCACGCCTTGACCCACATACGCCACGAATCGGTGCCATTGCTCCTCGGGCGGCGCGGGGTGCGATGCTGCATAGCTTTCGAGTTTCTCGCGTATTGCAACCGAGCTCGCACGCAACTGCGTCAAGTGTCCGGCAACTTCGTCGTACATCGGGTGCCCCTCCCAGACGTCGTAGTGATAGGTACTGCCACCGATCAGGTCGCCTTGGCGGGCGCTCGACCCGCCTTGCGCCACTTTTCCGGCGATGGCCGTTACCACGGCCTGATAGTGGTCGAATACCGCGGCTTCCCAACCATGAGGGTTTTCCAGCCCAATCAAGCAATGCTCGGAGCGGAAGCGGACCCCCGTCGGTGTCGGCTCCGATGCGGCCTTGCCGGCGCTGACCAGGGAGTTCAACGCCGCATCGAGCGCGATGGGTTCCGCCGGTACGACTTTGGTCAGCTCGTCACAAGTGATCGGCCCGAAGCGGTGCACGGCGACCCAAACCAGGTGCTCCAAACGCAACGCCGTTTCCGCCGCATCGTGACCCGCGCCGAGCACCGCTGCGGGATCTGCTGCGCGATACGTCGTGCTGTCACCGCGCCCGGCGCGAAAAACCAACCCCGAGTCGACCAAGTCGTTCAACACGCCCTTGACCAACGTTTCATCGTCGTAGGCGAAGCGCTGCAACAACGCCGTCCGCTGTACGGTTTCCTTGTCCTGAACGTATTCGAGCACGGCGCTCCACAATGAACGGCCGCGAAACGTGCTGCTCTCGGAGAGGCGACGTACCTTGCCGTGGTATGTGCGAAGAGCCAACCCGAACATGTCGGCGATGACCTTGTTACCGAGCCCCTGGGACTTGAGCTCCGCGACCAAGTCCAAGAACACCTGGTTCGCCGTGTGGGCCAGCGGCGCCCGCGTGCCAGCGGCGGTCGCCAACTGCGCGATCAGCACGGTGGTTTGTCGGACGATCGAATCGATCAGCAGCGCGACGTTCATCGTGCATCGAGCCTAGCGCCAAAGCGCCGCTGATAGGTAGTGCTCGAATTGGCACTCGACCCCAGCGACCCGGCGCCAA
This sequence comes from Deltaproteobacteria bacterium, assembly GCA_003235365.1. GTDB lineage: Bacteria > Myxococcota_A > Polyangia > Polyangiales > Polyangiaceae > SZUA-265. The sequence continues at coordinate 48,560 of QJWJ01000376.1, read as the reverse complement.
GTGAGCGGAGGCGATTCGGCAAAGCGCTGCCCCATCGATTGGGATGGCTAGCCAAGAGTGCACCAAGCCCAACGAGCACCCGAACCGAAGCGACTCAGACCACCGGAGTACACAGCTGCTCGGCGTCGGGCAGCGCGTCGTTGATCAGTGAGGTCAGCACGTGATCGCGAAACTGGCCATTGATGAACAGGTAGCGCTTGGCATACCCCTCGATTTGAAACCCCAGTCGCTCCAAGACCCGAGCGCTGCGCGCGTTGTCAGGCATGTAGCTGGCCTGCAAGCGGTGCAATTGCACGTCGTCGAAAGCGTAACGGACGACGGCTTGCAAGGCCTCGTGCATCAGGCCGACGCCTTGGTGGGCAACGTCCAGATGATAGCCCAGTGTACACCCGCGAAACGCCCCGAGCGTGATCCCCGACAAGCTGGCGGCGCCAACGAATCCGTTGGGCGCTGCGTTCAGTCGAAACCAGAAGCGCACGCCGCGCCCCGCTTCGCAGTCGCTGCGAATGGAGTGGACGCGAGCGATCGTCGCGGGCAGCGAAAGTGCATTGGGTGGCGCCGGGGGCGACCAGCGCGCGTGATGTTCGAAGTTGCGGACCGCGTAGTCGAGCAGCGCCGGAGAATCGTCCAACGTGGGAACGCACAGAGTCAATCGCGCGGTGCGCAAGCGTGGAAAGCCGTCGTCAGCCGTTTCGCCCATGACCGCAGCCTACCCCGCATCACTTGCGATGACAGGGGCGGAAAGATGTTTGTCGCCGGCTGGCTCAGCGCGCTCAGCGGTTACGGCGACGCAACACCAAGGCGCCGAGCAGCGCGAGCAGCGGCCAGGTCGACACCGACGAGCCGCGACTGGCGTGGTGCGCCATCGTCAAGCAACCGTACTCGGGCTGGTTCGGGCACTCACCTTCGCCGGGCCCGACCATTGGGTCGTTGGGATCGCCAAAGTCTTCGAGCTCAGCGAGGTCAGTGTAGCCGTCCATGTCGCTGTCCAGCTCCGGAGGAGGCAGTCCTCCAACGTATCGCTTGCTGTACATGTTGAACGCGAACGGCTTGTCCAGCGCCAGGTTCTCCAGCGCTCCCGGAGAGACGTTGTGACACAACGTACAGTCCTGGCAGGTGCCGGTCGGCACTAGCGCGTCGTAGTACGCTTGCGAAGCGGACGCATCGACCGACACCAAGCCGATCGACAACACCAGCGCGCCCCAACTCACGGCAGGCAGGGCCCGGCGGCGGGCAAGTCGAACCCCCCCGAGCCGTCGGGGGGCGTAGGCAGGCACCGAGTGCTTCTCGCTCATGGGCGCAACGTGGCTCGGAACGGCATCGGTTGCAAGAGCCAGGACACTCCGGCCGGGTACGCGACGTGCTGGCCCGTGACGCTTCCGATCGCTCGTTTGGTTGGTTGGGGGTTGCGGCGCGACGAACCATCAGTCGCCCCTCGTGAGGTCCGACTGATGACGACCCTCGCCTCACCCCCAGAACAGCAATCTCGAGCCAAGAGACATCGCGCCGAGGCCCCGAACCCACATGCACCTCGCCAATGCGCGGTACCTGCGTGATCCCCATCCAGGCGCGACGATCGACCCTTGCGCCATGCCCGGCTAGCTCGAACTGCTGAACGGTGGCCCAACGCAGCTTCACCTTCCGCGGAAATGTTCACGGTGCGGTGGCCGAACGCGGCGGCATCACGCGAGCGGGAGGTCGCCGTTGAGCGCGTAGCGGTCGTGCAAGGCGACGATGCGATCGACGCTGCCGAGGGTGTCTCGTGGTCCGAAGGTGGTCAGCAGTCGGCACGTCGCGAAGCGCTCGCTCAATCGTTCGTAGCGATGGACCCAGGCTTCGACCTGGGCGCGCTCCCCGTCGCTCGCGTAGGGATAACGCAACGTCGGGCGCGGGAAGTCGCAACGCCAGGGCTTGGGCGTCAAACGCGCCCGAAAGGATTGCTGGCTCTGGCACAACTTGACGTACATCGGATCGGAGCCGAACGTTTGCAACACGTCAATCCAGAATGGGTCGCGCGCGTCCGCCGCGGCGCTGGTGAGCACCAACCTCAAACCAGCGAGTGTTCTGTAAACGCGGAACCCCCACTGCGGCGTGCGTGCAGCAACGCGCTGGGCGTGAGCCAACGTCGAATCCTCATGAGACCCGCGCTTGCCAAACCAGCGGGACCAAAACGACGTCTGAGGAACGAAGTTCGCGAAGTCCAAATCGATGAACAGCACTCGATCGCAGTTGAGCACGAGCGCGCCATACGCGTTGCGTGTCAGCAGCGCGGCAACAGCGCCATCGGCGCCCGTCACGGTTTGCACGATCTCCTCTTGCAGTGGCCGGCCATCGGCGTACGGGTAGCTACTGCTCGGCGCGTTGCTGCCGGCGAGTAACCGCGATCGATGAACCTCCAGGCGTTCCTTGGCCATCGCTTCGGCCGCGCTCTGCGATTCGTTCGACCAGCCCACTGCCGACAGTGCCCTTGGCCCCGCAGGGATCGTCAGTTGGCCTCGCACCCTCACCCAATGCTTCACCAGCCGCATTGCGCGCCATTGTGAGACTTCCGTGCCGCGACTAGCAACGAATTGTCGAATTGTTTCGCCAATTCGGCCGGCAAACGACGAGAGCGCGAATCCGGACCGAGCTGCCGCCCTGCGGCCAGGCGATCTCGCTGAGTGAAACGTTGTGGCGGCCACGCGTTCACCACCCCGACCTCCAACCCATTTCGACTACGCCTGTGGTTCACGCGGTTGGTCCATTTGCGGGCCCAACGCTACGGTGTGTTTCGGCTCGATCCCAAGTCGATCCGAAACCGTTGGTATCAGGACGGTTCGACACCAGCGCGTTCATGTTCGTCGTCGCGGTGCCGTTCTAGAAATCGACTGCCAGTTTGATCGATTCTCGTCGGGACCCACCACGGACATATCGATGCCCTCGTTCGGATCTTCTTCCAAGCCCAGCATCGAGCGGCGGGCCCAACACGACCGACACGGTGCGGACGCCAGTCAGACGGTCCGACATCCGGCACGGGTCGAGCCCTTGATCGGCACGACGCTCGAAAACACCTATCGAGTCACGCACTTGCTACAGCGAGGCCCGATGCACTCCGCGTATCATGCGCTGCACTTGCGTTTGAACCGGGTGGTGTCGGTTGTACTGCTGGAACCCACACTTCAGGGTCTCGACTACGCGAAGTACCACTTCGAGAAGGCTGCGGATCTCGCCGCCACCGTCATCCATCCCAACATCGCGCAGATCCTAGACGTTGGCGTGTCCCCAGCTGGCCCGTACTTCGTCATGGAGGCTCTGCAAGGCAGCTCTCTCGGCGACCTGCTCAATCGAGCCGGACCCCTTACCGCCAACCAGACAACCTCACTGACGCTGCAATTGGCGTCCGCGCTGGACTTTCTTCACCACCAAGACTTGGAGGTACCGAAAGTCGATCCGTCGATGGTTCACGTCGCGATCAAAGACGACAACGTCACGGCGAAATTGGTCAACCTTCCCATTGCCGCGTCAAACACGAAACGCCACAGCGATGCACCGATGAGCATCGCCGCGACCCGAAGAAGTCGAGGCAGGCTTCAGCCTGCACCGCGGGATGACCAATTCTTTTTGGCAATGACGACCTGCAGCGCCCTCGCAGGCGAGTTCCTGGTCGCACACGATTGGGGAGACCGCCCGGCGCCGCGCGCCGCTCACCTGCTACCCTTACAGACGTTCAACGACTGGCCGCGCACCTGCGCGATCTTGGACCGCGCGCTCGGCTCGAGCACCGAGGGGCGATTCGAGACCTCGATGCAATTCGCAATTCGTCTGCTCGAAGCCTCGAAGCGCGACTCACTGGATGCAGGGGCCGGTCTCGACCTGCGAGCGTCGCCCAGCAAGCGCAGTAGTGCACAATCCACATCCGCGGCGACTCTGATGGACCTCAGCCAGTGTCTCGAACAGGACGCGCTCATGATGTCACTGCGGTTGGCCCAGGACCACGACGAGAGCAGTGCCAGCTCACCGGATGAGGCATTCCTCATCTCTCGCTTGGGTGACGGCTGTACGCTCAGCGCCTTGCTCGACGCTTCGACGATGCCCAAAGAGCTCGCTCTGCGGACGGTCTCGACACTACTGCTCCGCGGGGTGTTGGAAGCGGTCCTCGACGGTTCGACCGGCGACGGACTGGCAAGCTGACGCCCAGAGCGCGAGGACTCAGCCGGTCTTGGCAGCCGGCGCGACCAGGTTTCGCGCTTCGGCGACGGCCGCAAGCACACGCTCGACGTCGCGGGCCACGCCCATTCCTCCGCCGAGCTTCGCCAGCCCCCAGATCGCGGCGTCCGCCGCATTGCCAAACGTCTTTTCGGAAATGCCGTGACGCCCCAGCAGGCTGATGAGAGTCAGCGCCGATCGAATGGCGGCGGCGCCGAAACCACTGCCTTCGACGACGTGTGCAAGCGCCGCAATGGCGTTGCGATTGGCTTTGAACGAGTCTGCTATCAATCGCTTGCAGTGATCATCCGGCGGCTGACACCTCGCCGCATCGATCACTGTCATCACGAAGAAGGGCCCGTTGCCGGCCCCGCGCAATCGTGCCGCTTCTTTTCTCCAAGCCTCCAGATACGGAACGCTCGGCGCCGCGCGTGAGTAGGTGAGCAGCACGCGACCGATGGCGACGGTGCAATGCTCGTGGTCGACGTAGGTCGGCTCTAGATTCGACTCCACCACACCTACTGAACGGTTCGATGGGGGAAACCCTAACCCCGCATCGTGCTCGAGCCCGTCGCTCTTCGCCGCCACGTCCCTGACCGCAGATTTGGTGCCACTCGGGGCCGACCGGTCACCATGAGGTGGGACTATCGGATACGCTCGCACCCGTGGAACGATTTGCGAAAGAGGCACGCCTTCGCCAGCCAGGTGACCAAGGATGGCCGAAGCCTCGATCGCAAGAAGGTGAACGAAGTCTGCCGACACTGCGCTACTGACGACTCGCAGCGATGGGTCACAGGTGAAAGCACAAGCCGCCCAACCAACTGTCGAAAACGACGTCAGCAATGCGCAACGTACTGAAGCCGCCGTACAGCTCGAGTGGTCCGATCGCGACCCCCGCACTGACGCGCCCCTCGACGACGAACGCGGGACCCAGGTTCCCCAGATCAGCTTCGGCTCGAAGGATCAGCGGTTGGACGGGGTAGATTTCGAGCCGGGTCGTGACATTACCCCCAGCCGATCCGCCATAGCCGTCAGTCAGGAACCGGGGGCCAACCCCGACGGTCCACTGCACCGCGGGCAACGTGAGAAACTGCAAGTGCAGGTTCAGATCGCCAATCAGTAACCCGTCCGTTCGTCCGTCGGCGAGCGGTTCCTGCCAGTAAACCCATCCCGAATCGAGCCCGAGCAGCCCAGCGTTGCCCATGTACAAGCCGAACCCCGTGCGACTCAGTCCGTCTTGATCTCGTCCATGGTCGACGAATAGCTGCCAGCGCGTCGTTTGCAGGTCCTTGGCAACCGGTGGAAGTGTCGACTCACTCGCATCGCGCTGCCGGTAACAATTGCCGTCGATGCACGCCGCAACGGGGCCCGCGGGTTCGCATGTGTTGGGATAGCGTTCACAGTCCGCCGGACCCAACTCGTGCGCGGGAATGTCGATCCGCACGAGATTGCCGCCTTGGCCCGACGCGTAAGGGTACGCCAAGTAGAACCAGGGGCGTCCCAGGTCGACACTTCGACGCTCACGCTGTGGAGGAGCCTGTTGCGCCCCTCCTACGTCGATCCCCTCCCGCTCATCGTTGGAGCAGCCAAAGAGCAGCAGCGACAACAGGCCACAGCCGTCATCGCCGTCGTCGTCGTCGTCGTCGTCATCATCGGACGAGTACGCCTCGTAGCGCGTGCGGTCTCGCACATCGTCCAACTTGCCGGCATGAGCGACCCGCTGGAGCAACACGACGGCCGTCAGTATCAAGGAACTGAAGTTCCTTGAACGAACGAAGCAGAAGGTCCCCTGGAACAAACCGAGGCGTTTCGCAGAATTGCGGCGGCCCTCACCCAACTGGGGGCGCCCGCAATTCTTCAAGAAATCACGGTTCCAGGGGACTAGTAGAGCTGCTTGCAGCAACGGACGGTGGGAGACCCGAGGGGACGGCACCCGAGTACCCAGAGCAATCGGCATACCAACGGGCGCACGCGTCGTTTGCCGCGGCTTTGAAAGAACCTGTGGCACCGCAGGCACGCCCCTTCGCCGCCGCGGCCAGCTCTGTGGCGCAATCAGCACGCATGCCCGATCCGGAACACCGAACCTCAGAACTTCGGACGCTCGCGAGCGAACGACCCCCGCAGCATACTCGGGCCCGCTCCTCGACGCCCGATCGGAGACTGAACCGACCTGTCGAGGCAGCGTCGTCCTGGACCGAACCTGCGCGCGACGGATGAGCGCCTCCGACTAGCGCAGCGAAGATGAACCCACGATTGTCCCCAGCCGTCGCCGTGGCACCTTCAGTGGTCGCGATGACGTTATCGGTTTCATGTTCCACCGAAGACGGATTTCACGAGGGCGGTCCGTACCCCACAGAAAAGATCTCGGCGAAACGAAAGCAAAAGCTGGATCCCGGGTGAGGCTTGAGCCTTCATTTCGCAGGTCTGAACATGTCTTTGAATCTAGGTGCCTGTCTGCCGCGGAAACACACGATGAGTCTCTCCCGAACATACTTGGTTCTCTTGCTGCCCCTGTTCATGGGGTGCAGTGACGAGGCGGACTCCAAGGACAGCAACGAGAGCCCAGCTGTCACGGCACCGACCGACACTTCGGGCCCGTCGAGTACCCCCACCACGACGCCAAGCGTTCTCGGCAGCCCCAGCGCGGAACCAACACCTCCAGGCACTGGCAACAGTTCGACGACACCATCGAACGGCAGCTCGGCCCCGGTCACCAGCACGAGCGCGACACCAAGCTCGTCCCCGACGGTGACGGACTCGCCGACGGCCACCCCCAACGCTGGCGGAAACACCTCCAGCGGCGGCAACGCTGGCGCGGATGGAGCTGGCGGCAGCGGCGGCAGTGGAGCTGGCGAGGGTGGCACGACTGGTGCGGGCGGCAGCGGCGGGATGTCAGCTTCGGGCGGCGCCGGTGGGTCAGGAGGCGCCGGGGGAGGCGCCAGTGATGGATTCACACCATGCCCGCAGAACGGTGATCCGTGCGCCATCCTGCCCCTGGGTGACTCGATCACCGAAGGCTTCGGCTCCTCAGGCGGAGGCTACCGTGTCGAGCTGTTTCGCAACGCCGTCGAAGACGGCAAGAACATCACCTTCGTCGGCGCGTTGACGAACGGTCCGAACATGGTCGCCGACCGCCAGTTCCCCAGGAACCACGAAGGGCACGGTGGCTACACCATCGATTCGGACGCGGGTCACTCCGGCATTTCCGGGCAGATCACTGATCAGGCGATCTCGATGTACCATCCTCACATCGTTCTGCTCATGATAGGCACCAACGACCTCAACGGGAACGTCGCCGTCGATCAGGCCCCCAACCGCTTGGGCAACTTGATGGACGACATCACGTCTGCTGCACCCGACGCGTTGCTCGTGGTCGCCACCATCATCCCGATGAACAACGGAAACGGGCCGAAGGTTGCACCCTACAACGCCGCCATGGTCGACTTGGTCGACGAACGTGCCGCGCTGGGACAGCACGTGTTGTTGGTCGACAATCACGCCGCGTTTACCAGTGACCCAAACTACCAGTCGGCGTGGATGGGTGACTCGCTACATCCCAACGACCCCGGCTACGCCGTCCTCGGCAGCTCCTTCTACGATGCGATCAGCGCGATGCTGCCAAACGCTCCCTGATTGCTCGAACCATCCTCGCGACTCTTTCGCCACACTGCTGGAACGGTGCAGCAGGCACTGTCACGCGCCGCGAAGCCTCAGTACACCCAACGTCGATCGAAAGGGCTGCCCCGGCCTGGTCGCACGAGCAACGCGGCACGGTGCGGTTCAGACTGCAACGAGCAAGCCGCGTTTCAGCGCCTCTCTTTACTGTAGGCAACCCTGCGCAGTTCACTCACCGTAGTCAACTCAGGCGGGAGCGGCGTGACCCGTGGCGCGTGCGCGAGTGAACTGGTAACCTCAGATGATGCGCAGGGGGCAGCGGATACTGTTGGTTGATGATGCCGTGGCAACTCGTCGACGAATCGCTCAAGTGCTGAGGGCAATCGGGTTTGAGGTCACTGAAGCCTCTGAGGGCGTGGAGGGCCTCTACAAGGCTCGCGCGACCGCCTTCGACATGGTCATCACCGACATCCACATGCCCGCCATGGACGGTCTTGCGTTCTTGCGTGAGCTCCGCAAACTCGATGAGTACCAGCGCACCCCAATCCTCGTCCTATCGTCCGACGCTTCGAAGGACCGCATTCAGGAGGTACGCCAGGCTGGTGGCAGCGCCTGGATCGAAAAATCTGCGAACCTGACCAACATCGCAGAACTGGTACGGTCCACGATGGAGAGCGTCAGCAGCAGCGTGGACCGCTGACCCCTCGCCAATCGACAACTCGTCGCTGAGTACCAAACCCAGCGCGCCGGGGTCCGTGCGGGTGGCACGGAAGGCCGCTCTCGCAGGGCACCGTTCCCACAGGACGGAGCCCTCGGAGTGCCTCCCGTTCACTGGCGACCTGCTCCGCAACTATTGCAGTCGCCGAGCGAGGTCGACGAAGTGACCTCACGCCGCAGCGCTGCGAGGCGGAGGTGGTGCGGCCGACGGACGCGTCGGCTCTCGCGGATCTGCCGTGTTCGCCACATCCGCGGGGAAGATGAACGCAAAGCGGGTGCCGCCGTTCCCTCTCCAGGTCACGTCGATACGTCCGCCGGCTTGCTCACAGGCTGCTCGTACCGCCGCAAGTCCGACTCCACGACCTGACACTTCAGTCACGTGCGTGGCGGTCGAAAGGCCATCGTGAAACAACAAGTCGCGTATCCCGTCTTCTCCCGCCGAAATTGGCACCCCGCGTTGGGTTGCCGAAGCCCGGAGCGCTTCCACGTCAATGCCTCGGCCGTCGTCCTCGACGCTGAAGATGCATCTGTTCCCTTCGATGCGGGTAGACAAAGATATCGTCGCCACGGGTGGCTTACCCTGGGCTCGACGCGCGTCCGCGTTCTGCACACCGTGGTCGACTGCGTTGCGAGCGACATGGCCCAGCGTCGAGATGAAAGCGTCGAGCACGCCGGGGCGCAAACGCAGACCGTGGTCGTCGATGACCACACGCACGGACTTGTCCTGACGCTCTGCCATCCTGTTTACCTGCTGCTCAATACGGCTCAACACGTCGTACGCGCGAGGCCACGCCCAGCAGCTGGCCGCCTTGTAGAGCGCGGAGTGACTCCTTTCCGCCTCAATCGCCTGGATGAAGCGCATGTGCTCCTCCGTGGTGAGCTCGACGCCCCGAGCGCGATCCAACTCGAGAAACTCTCTGATGCTGTCGCGGCGCGCACGAAAACACCGAGTGAGCGCCTGATGCTGCTCGCTCGACAGTCCTTTCGCGCCAGATGTCTCGAGTTCGCTCTCCACCTCATGACAACGCTTGGACAACTGCGCGAACCCAAACGCAGCTGCATTTCCCTTGAGCGTGTGAATGAGACGTTTGACGGCGTCCATGTCCGTGTCTTTCCTCATCGCCTCGAGCTGCACCATCGATTCTTCGATGAACGCTCGCATTCCAGTGCGATCACGCAGCAGCCGGGCGATCACTTCCTGACGCTCCAATGCCTCCTGTTTCGCTTCATGCAGAATGTGCTCTTGGGTAACATCGGTAGCTATCACCAACACTCGTTCGAGCTTCCCCTCGGCCAGCACCGGGCGGTACTGGAGCTTGAATCGCTTTCCATCGCGCTCGAGCGTACGCGGCATCTGTCCGGCGTGCAGGGTGAAGAGCGCCACATCCTCCACGAGCCAGTCGAAGCAAGCCTCGAACAGACCGCCGAACTCGGCGTCTCCGGGACGGAGGTACTCCCAAACCTCGACTCCCACGGCGGCGGCTCCAAAGAACTCGCTCGCGGCTCGCGACGGAGGACTGTGCAGGTTGCCGGTCAACTCGACGTCGATGATCCCATCGGCAGTGCTATCGAGGATTCGCTCGATATCGCGCTGACGAAGGGCAACCTCTCGAGTCCGCCGCCGAACTTCGTCCTCGAGGTTCTGATACAACATCGCGTGCTCGATGGAGATCGCGATCTGTCCCAGCAAGATCTTCAACACCTCGATACGGGCCAGCTCAAAACACCCCGTCGTCAGATTGTTCTCCAGGTACACGAGGCCAATCAAGCGCCCCTGTCCAAGGATCGGCATGCACAGCAAAGAACGTATCTTGCGTCTCCGAACGTCCGGGTCGGCCTTGAACGCCCCGTCATTGGCAGCGTCGTCGAGGATCACGGCCTCGCGAGTTCGGGCCACGTGCCTTATCACCGCGCGCGACACGTCACTCGCCTCGTCGAGTGGCACGGCGGTCATGACCTCGACTTGACCCTCTTGACTGCCCTGAGCGGTAACCTGTAACTGTTTGTCTCTAGCAAAGACGATCGAAACTCGTTCGGCGCCTGCGCTTTCCATGAGAATGGCAACCAGGCGCTCCAGGAGCCGATCTAGTTGGATCTCGCTAGAGATGGCCTGCGTGGCTTTGGTTACTGAAAGCAGATCGAGGCTCAGGTTGGTGCTTCGAGTGAGCGTCGTCTTGAGCGTCGCGGTCTCGTGCGTTCGATTCGTTTGGCCGATCGTCGTGGTCAATGCCCGATGCTCGGCGTTCAAGCGTTGTACCTTGGCCGCTGCACCCCAAGTATCGTAGTGCTGTATTGCCTCGAACAAGTATGCGCGAGCTCGAGCAATCTGCCGTCTGCTTCGATACCAGTCGAACGCGCGCTCCGCCGCAATCGCAGCGTCCTGAACGTACCCATTGCGCAGCGCAACCTCGAGAGCCTCGTCGTAAGCCAGCGCGATGTCACCTTCTCCCACCACGCGCATGTACTCGGCCTCGATCAGCAGCACTTTGTGTTGGAAGTTCGTTGGGGAATGTTCGACGAGAACCTTCAACCTGTCACGATTGGCGCGGACGCGAGCCAAACATTCCTCACGCTCGGGCGACGCAGCCTCGGGACAAGTAGCGAGTTGGATCAACGACTGGTAGAAGGCGTGTTCTTCGACTTGCAGCTGGCCGTGGACGGCCCACACGCTCTCGTCGCTCCAGTCGTTGGCCGCGCGCGCGGCGGCGAAGTCACCTTCGATGTAGCGCAGCATGCTCAGGTGATGGCGGTAGTACGCCTGCATGCACATCGATCGGTTCTTGGCGATGAACGCCTCGAAACGCTCGTCACCGAACTGCTCCACGTCGTCGATCGACTCAGCCTCGCTTGGCTTGAGACCCAACAGGGCGCGTACGGCAAAGTCGACCGATCGAATGGAATCGACCATCTCGTCATTGCGCACGCTGCGTGCATGCGCGAGCCAGATCTGGGCCTGCTCGTGAACCTCTCTCAACGACCGCGCCGTTGCCAACAACAGCAAGACGACGTGCACAGCAGCGTAGGAAGCAAAGTTGAGCTCACCAACGCGGACACACCAGCGGAACGAGTCGAGGACTTGCTCGAGGTTCTTCGCAAGCGGCTGATGCCGGAAGCGAACCCACTGGGTGACTTGAAGGTATGTCTTGCCGCGCGTGAACGCCGAGTCATAGCGAATGTCGTTGACGTCGATCGCGAGCATGCCAAAGGCCAGGCTGCGCTCGTAATCACCGAGTTCCCCGAGGGCAGTGGCCAGTCCGCCGTAGGCGAAGGAAGCAAATGGCGTACTACCGTGGCGGAGATGTTCGAGCGCGCCTCGAATGATGATACTCTGAAAGAACGTCGGCGTGATGAAGTACGACGTCGACTGCAGCGTGAGCAACATCATCGCGCGCGAGATCGCAATCGGATCAGTCATCTCATCCGAGTCGCGCAGACTCGCGATCGACCGATCACCGAGGGCGTCATCCAGCTCCTTTATCAGTCCCTCGATCTCGGCTGGAGACACTTCGAAAGACAGCTCTAGGCCGAGCATTTTCAGGCATTCCATGCCGAATCGCAGACCGTCCGCGTATTGGCCGAGGTTCTCGCAGAGTACCACACGGACTCGGTAGGCTTCGGAGACCTCCGGCTTTGAATGCGCGTTGGAGACTATCAGCTGGAAGTAGCGCTCCGCCGCCTCGAAGTCGCCGACCAAATATTCGCATTGAAGCCGTTCGAGGTGCAGAGCGTAGGTCAACGCGTAGTGCACGTCCCAGGAGTCATCCGGGAGCAGCTCCATGCCAAAGCAGACCAAGTGGTGGGCCGTTTCGTAGGCTGTCGAGCTGCGCGCTCGCTCCGCGGCAGTGCGCGCCAACTGGGCAATCGTCGCCCGCTCGGAGGCGTCGACGATACCAGCTCGACCGGCATACAGATGGCCGAGAATTTCGAAGATCCCACTGCTGGCCTCGTCACCTCGAGCGAGCAGGATCCGCCCGATGCGCAGACGCGTGGCGGCTCGTTCATCGTCACCGAGCATCGCGCTTGCTGACTGCTGGACCCGGTCGTGGGCGAAGCGCAATTCGATGCCGGCAATATCCGCGTCCTCGAGTCCGGCGGCGTTTCGATATCGTTCATCCAGAGGAACGAGGAAGCCACCGCGAACGGCCTCCCAGAGGTCCACCCTCGTTTCAGAAGAACCACACGACGTCGCCTCTGCGAGCACTCCCAGCGCGAACCGACTCCCGACACAGGAGGCAACTTGCAGCTTGCGCTGGGTCGTCTCGGGAAGTGTCCCAATCCGCTGGATCATCAGGTCGACGACGTTGTCACTTACCTCGACTCGCTCGATCGCGGCGAGATCCCAGACCCAACGCCGCTGCTGCATGTCGAGCCTGATCAGATCCTTCTGCCTCAGGTTCTCGATCATTTGCCCCAAGAAGAACGGGTTTGCGCCGGTCTGTTTGGCCATGAGGGCGGCGAGAGAAGACACCGCCGTCCGGGGCTCGTGCAGCACGTCTGACAGCAGCTCTTCGACGTCACCGAGTTCGAGCGGACGAACCGGTAGCGTGTTCAGCGGCGCGTTGTCTGCCTCACGAATCGCGTTGATGGTGAGTGACAACGGATGCGTCGCGCTCACCTCGTTGTCGCGATAGGCACCCAACCAAAGGACGCGCTGAGTCGATCCTTTCGCGACAGACTCGAGCAGTTGCAGCGTGCCAGCGTCGGCCCACTGAAGGTCGTCGATGAATATGACCACAGGGTGACCAGCATCGTCGAAAACCCGAAGGAACTGCTCGAATGCCCGCGTAAACCGGTTTCGGGCGTCCATCGGGCTCACCGGAAGTGGCGGTGGTTGACTCCCGACCAACAACTCGAGCTCCGGGATCATGTCGACCAAAACGGGAACATTGTCGCCGACCACTTCCACCAATCGAGCACGCCACATCGCTACCGCTTCGGCGCCCTCGAGCGAGAGGTCACGACACAAGTTCCCCATTGCAGTCACCACTGCACCAAACGGAATGTCGCGCTTGAATTGGTCGAACTTGCCCGTAGCGAAGTAGCCACGCTCCGATACCAAGTCCTTGTGAACTTCGTTAATCAACGCAGACTTGCCGATGCCGGAGTAGCCTTCGACGAAGAGGAACTCGCACTTGCCGGTACGTACCCGATCAAACGCTTCATGCAACTGAGCCACTTCTCGCGCCCGCCCGTACAGCTTCTGAGGAAGGTGTAGAACTGGCGAGAGGTCGTGCGCACCCACGGCAAAATCGTCAAGCGACTCATGCTCGTTCAAGCGACGAAGCACCTCGGCCAGGTCTGCCTCGAGCCCCAGCGTGCTCTGATAACGATCCTCGGCCATCTTGGAAAGGCACTTATCGACGATGGCCGCGACGGCCTCGGGGATGTTCGGGTCGACCTGATGCAGATTGGTTGGCGCTTTCGCGATGTGACGATGCACCATCTCCATTGCGTCGCGACCATCGAATGCCGGCGCGCCGGTCAACATTTCGTAGAACGTCATGCCAAGGGAGTAAATATCGGTGCGCGTGTCGATCGCGCGGTTCATCCGTCCAGTCTGCTCGGGCGAGATGTACGGCAGTGTCCCCTCGATGCGCTCCGGACTCCGTAGCTCCGGACACTCGCGTGGAAGCAGTGAAGCAATGTCGAAGTCGATGAGTTCGACTTCGCCGGAGGTGGGATCGAACAAGACGTTCGACGGGTTGATGTCCTTGTGCACGACGCCGGCTTCGTGCACCCGCCCGACGATCGCGGTCAGCTTCTGAGCGACGGTGAGGAACGTTTGGGGCGAGAACAGCCGGTGTTGCGCGAGGTGAGCGCGCAACGAATTCAAACCCGAATCAGCCAGAACGAGCACTGGCATGCCGCGGTGCGAAACCGCTTCGATCAAGCGCGGAACGCCCTCGACGTCGAGATCTTGGAGCAACTCCCGCTCATGGTGCAGCTTGCCGCGTGCTGCCGCGGACTCGGCACCCACGGCGGCGGTCTTGATCACGACTCGCACCCCGTCTTTGACGCGCTTGGCGCGATAGACGTGCGTCGCCGCACTGCCATAGACAGGCGCGTCGATGTCGTATCCCGGAATACCTAGCCCCGATGAATAGTCTCCCAATTCCACAGACTCCTTTGTCGACTTGGCCGCGTCCGACTTTAGTAATTGCTGTCGACGGCATCGTCCGGAGGACGCAGCCTGCCAAAATGGGACACTCGGTCCCTCCAAGGCATGCGAAGTAGCCACACCCTGCGTGACACCGAGCCGGCGTCAGCATCTGCAATGACCGAAACGCTTCGCCTCTTTCGAGACTGGCTACTCGAGGCCCGAACGGCAAACGCAGATGCCTGTGCCCCGCGTCCGGCGACGGGAGCCTTTCACCACGGGCTGGCAGACGCTCACCCGAGAGACATCGCGACGTTGACCTCGTCTTGCTCGCCCGGGGAACCGTCGCCCGCGAAGCGGCCGCCAGCGCAGCGAGTTCGGCTCAGCCTCAGCTTGATCCAGCGTTTGCCGCCTCGTCACGCAACATCGCGAACAGGTCGGTGACACCGGGGTCGCACCCCTGCTGTGAGAGTAGGGTGGTAATCTGACCCCGGTGGTGCGTCTGGTGATTGAAAACATGAGCCACCGCCCACCAAAGCGGAGATACCTGCTTCGTGCCGCGACGCACGTACTCGAGTGGTTCGGCAAGCCGCTCCGGGGTGAGCCCAGAGACCCACGCTGATAGCTCGTCGTCCGTGTGCGCTCTTTGGCGACGCAGTTCCTCAAAGTCGCTGTACAGCTCTTGATCCAGAGCGAGAATGCCCCCCGGACCCATCGACCCGTCGGCTACGCTCTGGTTCGTGAAGCGTGCGAGCCAGACCCGGTCGCCGAGCAGGAGGTGATTGAACGTGCCGTGGATCGACCTGAAGAACGCGCCGACGTCGCGCCTGCGTGTTTCGTCGCTGAGCGTGGCCGCGCAGCTGTAAAGTTTGTCGTTCATCCAGCGGTTGTATCGAGCCAGCGCACCCAGCCATTCAGGACTCATCATGTCGACGACCGTAGGACAACGTTCGGCAACAGCCAAGTCCTCGACGTGAGTCCGAAGAGGGCAACGATCGAGTCCATGGCTCCCTTCGTCGACCGGGCCGACGACTACCCAATCAGCTCCAGCGCGCGACCCATCAGCGCGTGGCGACGCTGGGACGTAGTGGAGCTTCCGGTCTTGCGCCGCAACTTGGCCGCCATCACGGGCGAGGCGTACCGAAGCTCGTTCAACGCCGGCCGGCTCCTGATCTCGGTGAGCGCCAATACGGTGTAGAAGAACGGAAAGCGATGCCATTCCCCATTCCCCTTTCGAGAACGGGCCAAGTGCGCCATGGCATCTTCCAGCCGTCGGTGTTGCGCGTCAAATCCGCCGGCTGCCAGATGCCGCCACAACGAAACGCTGCACTTTCCGCAGCAGAACATTCCTGGACGGTTGTCTCGGTCGGCTGCTCCTATCACGCGGTCTTTCAGCCCAGCCGAAGCGCGTACCAAGGCTTTCCTCGCCCCCGCGGTCAAGTGCGGCATCTTCAGCAGTGCTCGGCAACACTCTTCCCCGATGATGTGCCGCGCGGAAGCCGAGTGGATTCGCTCTCCGGTGAACAGCAAGATACCCCGCGCTCGTTCATCCCCCGTGAGTTCGAAACTATCAGCATAAGCCCACTTGCCACCTTGGCGGTCAGCGATCGCATTGCCCAGTTCCGCACAACGAGCCCTGCTCAGCTGCTTTCCCCAGAATGAGGCTTCGTTCACGACGTTCACGAGCGCGTCGAGACTGGTCGCCGCGACGGCAGTGGAGGCGGGCATGAGCCGATTCTACGAGTCCCGCGAAGCCGTAGCAACTCCCACGTGTCGGCGTGAGCACTGCACGTACAATCGCTCCAAAAGTCTTGGCGCGGCACAGAGTCAGCCTGCGATCGGGTCAAAGCTCGATCCGTGACCGAACTGAGACTCAGCCCGACGAAGCGAAGTGTCCTGGTGCTCGGTCCCAGTTTGGCTGGAATTCCTACAGTCGCCCGGGACCGCGAGGTCGTCCGTGGCGCAGAGCGTAGCGACTGTCAACCTGACCCAAAGCCCCCGTTATCTTGCTACCTTACACCCCCACCTCCAACATCACCAGCGCAGATCCCCCTGCTCACGGCTGCCGAAGCGGCGCCCTCGACAACGACACCCATGAACAACATTTGCCACCAAAAGGCAACACAAACCAATATCACCGGAATCGTTGCCAGTGCTTTTTTCTGACACACAACCGACTACGCCACTGCCCGAATGTGCACTCGTTGCGACCTGACCCATTGTCGACTAACCACAGCCATGGAGGTGGGCTTTGCAATACCTGATTGGGAACGTCCGAATTGACGAGAACCGGTTCGAGTTGACTCGCAACGGTCACACGGTACCCATCGAACCTCGGCCTCTCGAGTTGATTGTGTACTTGGTACGCCACAGAGCGCGAATCGTGTCGAAGCAAGAGCTACTCGACGAAGTCTGGCAAGGGACCTGCGTCGTCGACTCAGTGATCCCACGCTGCGTTTGCCTGGCCCGCCAAGCACTCGGCGATCCATCGTTGATACAGACGGTGTATGGTCGCGGCTATCGGTGGACGGGGCGCATCACCGCTACTGAAGAACGACGAAGCGACAGCGTTAACGCGATATAACGATCGCCCGCCCTCACGCAATCCAAAGCCTCCCATAAGGATTCGGTTCCCCTAGTGATGATATTCGAAAGGCAACATCGCTCATGCCATGTCTTTGCTGAGCGGAAAGGGGAATCCATGAAACATCAATCCGTATACTCGACAATCCTCGTATCATTGGCACTGGCGGCCTGCGCGGGAGAAGATCCGCAGAGCACTGCTTCGGATCAGGTGGCATCACCCAACGATCCGGGGTCGACCCAGGTGGAGGCGTCAGAACAAGCAGGCTCGACGGTCTTGGCCGAGGCGACGACTGAGCAGGGTGCGACCTACTCTTTCTTCGAGGCCGACAACGGCGACGTAGGCGTCATCGTCAACGCCGACTTCGAGGTCGATCCAAACGACCTGCCCAGTCCAGATTCGAGCCTGACGGCCCTGTATGAACGCCTCTTCGGGGAGCCTGCGCCCACTGCGCTGGTGGAGGCAGAGGCCCGTGCAGCGCGTTTGACGGCGGAAGAGGTCGAAGAGGAAGCACTACTCGAAGGACCGAACTTCGACCGGGGTCAATCCATGGCACACCAGACGGCCAAGGATGGCGTGGGCACGGTCTCACAAGCGCTCACGGCATCCCAATTCCAGTCGATGTACTGCCCGGGCGGTTGGGACTTCCTCTACTGCTGGCCCAGCACCGGCGGAAATCCCTGGGTCCAGCTCTACTCCGCTTACTTGGCCGGCGCCATGAACGCCACCAATTGCAGCACGCGCTTCCGGTATCGGTACTACTCCGGCGGTACTTGGTACACGTTGGTAGATAGGATCGCCTCGCCAGGCCAGTACTTCTGGTACTGGTCATCCGGTGGCACGAAGAGTCGCCGTTGGGAGATCCTAAACAACGGCGGGTGTGGCGTTCGATTCTCCGCTTGGGGCAACTACTAAGAGCGGACTTCAAAACCTGCCGCGAACGGGTAAGTCACCCGTGCCAGGCCTGTGTGGTGGGCAGGTTTCTCGCTCTGGTTCGAAGATGTGGTTGAACACCCCGCCGGATCCGCTCCGGCGGGGTGTTCAACCGCAGTTCATCAATGACCAGGCGATGGCAACTGTCAGACGCGCAGCGAAGCAGCCCCGAGAGGGGAGCTTCCCGACTAGAGGCTCGTGAAGAACTGGTGCATCGCATCCGCAGCAAAACACGGAACGCCGTGGCTCGTGCCGTTGTAGAACGGGTCGTTGTGTGAACACCATACAGTGGGCACGTTGCAGCCGTCGTACTCGACACACCCGGGATCGACGCTCGTTCCCCCACTCTGACATCCCATCACGTCGTATGTCGTAGCGTTCATGTCACAGCCATTCGCGGAGCGAAACCGCGCAACGGTGGACGCGCCGTCTTCGCCACGCTCAGTATCCATCTTGCCCTGGATGTACATCACGGGCACTTCAACGGCGATCGCTCCGTAGTCGGATGCCGCGACAGGCGCCACGCCCTTGAAGTTCAAGTATTTTGCGTCGTCTTCGTGGGTCAGGATCTGCACGACCATCTGCGCCCCCGAACTGTGGCCAGTGGCAAACACTCGGTTCATGTCGATGCAGTACGTTTCCATCAGCTCATCGTAGGTCGCGATGATGCCGTCGATGTCGGCGTTGTAACTCCAGCACTGGCTCTGGGTGTTAGCCGAGTTGGGAAATGCGCGCACGAACTCCGCTTCAAGGGGGGAACCGTTAGTGAGCTGCAGCCACTCATCTTGTTGGTTGCCGCAACCGTGCAGCCCGATGAGAAGCGGAAACGGTGTGCTTCCGTCATAGCCATCGGGGAAGGTGTAGATGTGGTCCTTCGGGACCGTTTCGTCCTGTGGACGTCCCGATGCCTGTCCGCAACCCGGACTGGGCGCGACGTCGCCGGACCCGTCGGGCCCGATGGGGTTGTTGCCACCCTCTCCGGTAGGGTCTGTTCCGCCCGCGCCGCCATCACCGCGTGGTGAAGGATCTGGAACCACCGGTGCTCTGCCACCCATCCCACTGACACCACCCGCGCCCCCACTGCCGGTGCCGCCGCTCGGCGCGCCGGTCGATCCACTGGGCGTTGGAGAGGGTCGCGTGCTAGTTGGTCCGTCCGCAGTGGCAGAACCAACCGGCTCGCGCATCGTAGTCGTGCTCGTGGGGGGGACCGTCGGGGTAGAATCGGTTGGCGTTTGACTGGCGCTCGCGGTCGGACCGCTTCCGCTGGGAGCTGCCGTACCATCGGATGTGGTGAGCGCTGGCCCGGTTCCCGTCTGCGCCGCAGTGCCCGATCCGGTTTCGTCGGGTGAACATGCGAAGCCCGCGAGGACCGCGATGCTGAAGTGAATCGGAGTGTGCAGTAGTCTCATCGTGTCAAGTCTCACCGTGGTGTATGTCGTCATAGCTTGGCATGCTTCACGCTCCGCGTCGTCCCTGCGCCCGATCTGGACGCATCGCTGGACGAGTTCGCATTGACCGGACGCGGTTGATGCGCCATCGATTCAACATTGCTGCGATGCTGCCCCAGACGTACGGAAAGCGCGGGTCAGCCGCAGGAAATGACGAGTTCTGACGATTGCGGGGGCGACGGTCTCGGCGTAGGCGAGTCACCGACGGCACGAAACACCTCACGCGCTCGGATCCCAGGCAGAAACGTGCGGGGGAATCTCGTCCGGTGATGACGTATCCGGCAACAGTTCTACGAGGTCACCGATGATGCGGTCCACCTCTCTTCCGGTCGTGTCGTACGAAGCGTGTGCCAGCTCGTAGAACTGCTTTCGGGCCTCGAGCGTACGAGTGATGTTGTTGATCGCCTCGACCCGCATGTGTTCACTCGCAATACGCGCGTCGTGTTGCGCCAGCACTCGTTCGAACATTGCATCGGGTTTGGCCGTCAACCATATCGTGAAGAACGAGGTCAACAGCAACTGGTAGGTGCCTGCTTCTGCGACGATCCCTCCACCAGTCGCCAACACGACCTGTGGATGGTCCACTGCGATGCGTTCGAGACAACCTCGCTCAATCATTCGGTAGCGCCGTTGGCCATACAAAGACAGAATCTCGCTCGCGTTCAGGTTGGCTTCTTTTTCGATCTCGTCGTTGAGCTCGACGAACGGTACCTTCAACCGCTGTGCCAGCTTGGGACCCAACGTGGACTTTCCGACGCCCCGAATCCCGATCAGGGCAATACGGCGCGCATCGCGGCCCTCGAACAGGCGGCGGCGGATCTGGGCGAGCTTGTCGATGGGCTGCCGCTTGAGAAACGCCACGATCAACGCCAGATCCGCGCTGGCAGGTTCATCCGCAGAAAGAAAGCTCGCGATGGGCATGCTCAACGCGTGAGCGAGCTTCTTCAGCAGCCCCAGCGAAATGTTACTGGTACCGCCCTCGACCCGGGCCAGATAAGCCATTGAAATCCCTGACTGCTCGGCGAGTTGCTTACGGGTCATGAACCTTCTGGCGCGAGCATCGCGAACCCGCCGCGCCAGCAGCGCGTGGAGATCGTCATCGGCGCTGTCGGCATCGAGCGGCGACGCAGCCTCCGAGCTCGAGGCGGACTTCGAGCCCTTCACTTTTGGCCTGGTCCGAACCTTCTTCTTCGGCACTGGGGTCATGGATCGACCGGTTTAGCTGGGCGTCGCTCAAATCGCATCACCAAAGCGAAGAGGGGCGCGGTCCTCGCCCTCGATGGAACGCCAACCACCCAAAAAGCTCGACGTCGAGGCGAGACTTCACCCTCGACGTCAGCGAAGTACCGCTGCGCCGGTGTACAGCCGGGCAACGTCACCGAGAGTACCCCTGCCTCTTCCAGCTCCGCGCGCACAATCGCCGGGTACGGCTGTTGTGACGGCGCGCACGCGGGCGTCGACAACGTGAAAAGCTCGAATTCGCAGACGTTGCAGGGGTTGTCGGGGCCGCAGCATCCACCGGCTTCGGCAAAGGTTGCACTACACTATCTGGCCCCACTGTCTGGCACCGGCGGTGCTTGCAGGCCCGCGTCCCGCCGGAAGGTTGGGCGCAGCAACGCCTCAGCACCTGGATGTTCCAAATCGCCCACGGCGGCTGACCATAGGTCACGTCCACCAGCGTGATTGCGAAGCTGCGCGCCCGGTGGCGCGTCCGACCGTCGCAGCTCTGGTGAGCTGTTAGCTCCTTGCATGTAGCTGGGGTTCCTCAGGGAAAGCGCAGCACGCCGCCAGGTTGCATCCGAGCACTCCGGGACGCTCTCGAAATGGGGCTCATCAGTGGAAACGCGGGCTGGCTGAGCTCGGGCATTGCACTTGGAGCAATGGCGGTGAGGGCAGCGGATTGGGTATCGCTCGGCGCCGCCACCGGGACGGGCGTGGCTCCGCTCCAGCCAGGCTAGTCATCATTCCCCATCGTTGCCGCCGCAGACCCGACCAGCGCCAGCACGAGGCCCAGCCACCAAGTGTTTGCCGGCCATACATCCTCGCAAACGCGTCCAGGACGCCCAACAGGGCTCGTCCAGCACACGGTGTGCCGATTCCTTCACCTTTTCTTCGTATGGCAACGCGTGCCACTCGTCCTCGTTGACCACAGCGCAACGCGCCACAACGAAGGGACGATTTTTGTCCCCCCCGAACGGCAGACGCTCCTATGGTAATGTTTGGGCGCCAGCAAACGCCCACCAGCGACTCCAAGCAGGGATCGACGTGATGATGCCATCAACTCATTCCAACAACCTACGCGCGTGCGCGCGGCAATGGGGACAAGTGTGCATGAACAGATTATCGGGTCCACTGCTTGGTGGCTTGGTGGCTTGGCACGCCGGTGCGTGCACGACCAACGAGCCCTCCAACTCGCAAGCGACGAACGGGACGGGGCTTGAGGGTTCCGGGACTCCCGTCTTGACAGCCGTCGACAACCACACGGCAATGCCCAGCGGGGTAACAACGAGCAACAGCACCGCAACGCCAAGCTCGCCGACCCCGGTCAGTCCCGAAAGCTCGGTGACTGCCACGACGACCCCATTCCCCCCTGGCACGGGCAAAGACAACTCGAGCGCCGGCGGAACGGCAGGCACCCAAGCCGAACAGCCGCCGGCCGCAAGCGACATGGGCGGAGCCGGTGGCGCAAACGCCGCTGCAGGCGGCAACCAGGGCGGCGCAGGGGCCAACGGCGCAGCCGGGTCCTCGAGTCCAACTCCGATCGTTCACACACCGCCACTCTTCGTGACGTCCGGACCGGACGACTACTGGAATACGTCGATGCAGACAAGCGAGCTCGATGGCGCAACCGCAGAACTCACGGTCGACTCGAACACCAAGTACCAGCGTTGGGACGGGTTCGGGGGAACGTTCAACGAGATGGGTTGGGATGCGTTGTCGGTCATCAGTACGGAGATCCCGCGCGCGCTGAAGCTGCTCTTCGACGGACAGGACGGGGCCGGCTTCGTCTACGGTCGGATCCCCATCGGTGCCAGCGACTACTCGATGAGCTGGTATACGCTTGCCGAAACCCCCAACGACTATGCGATGGACGACTTCTCCATCGCCCGCGACCAGGAGATGTTAATCCCGTACATTCGCGCCGCACTCGAGGTCAATCCCGAGTTGAGGCTGTGGGGTAGCCCCTGGGTCGTCCCGAACTGGATGATGGACGGACGAAGCATGAGGAACGATGCGCAGACCCTCGAAGCACACGCCTTGTACTTCGCCAAATTCGTAGAGGAATACGGCAAGGTGGGCCTCACGATAGAAGCAGTTCATCCGCAGAACGAACCCGGTTACGCGCGGGTCAGCTGGAGCCACGCGCAGTTCATCGACTTCATCAAGACCTATCTGGGTCCGAAGTTCTCCGAGCTCGGGCTCAGTGCCGAGATTTGGTGCGGAACGATGTCACACCCGGACGACGCAGACATCGCGACGACCCTCACCGACGACCCCGACGCCATGAGTTTCACCACCGGTTTTGGCCTACAATGGAACTTGCAGGACACCGTAGCCGAGCTGGCACCATTTGGACCCGTCATGCAAACGGAGCACAAGTGCGGCAACTACAACTTCTCCACCCCGTACTGGGATCAAAGCCGCTACGATCCCAACGAACCCCAGAACGATCACCTGTATGGCGAGGAAAGCTGGCAGCTGATCCGCGACTGGGTCGTGGCAGGGGTGAACTCCTACAGCGCGTGGAACATGGTCCTGGACACGAAAGGTCGTAGCCTCGACGGTTGGCCGCAGAACGCCCTACTCGTAGTCGACCGCGAATCACGCCAGCTCATTACGACGCCAGCGTACTACGTCTTTCGACACTACTCTCAGTACATCGCGCCCGGCGCGACCCGCATCGACGTCCAGGGCAGCAACGACGCCGTGGCTTTCGAGAACCCCGACGGCAGTATCGTTCTCGAACTGTACAACTCCGACGATGCCGCGTGGCAAACGACGGCCTCCGTTGGAGGTCGCGTCCATCAATTCGACGTGCCAGCACACGGCTGGGCAACTCTGCGCGTCACGCCGTGAACGAAGCTCGGAGCTCAGTACATCAACTGCACGAGCCAAAGGGTAATCGACGGGAAAACCGCCAGCAGTACCACGCGAACGACGTCGGTCATGACGAACGGGAGAACGCCACGGAACGTCTGGTCGATGGGAATGTCCGGGGCCATCGCGTTGATCACGAATAGATTCATTCCGACCGGAGGCGTGATCAGCCCGACTTCGACCACGATGAGAACCAAGATCCCAAACCAAAGACCAAACTCCTCGTGGGTCAAACCGAAGTCGAGCTCGAGCATGATCGGAAAAAAGATCGGGACCGTGAGCAGAACCATCGAAAGGCTGTCCATGACGCAGCCAAATACGAGGTAGAGCGCCAGCACGCCGGCAAGTACCGCCCACGGAGCGAACCCCTGCTCGCCGACGAACTGCGCCGCTTCTTGAGGCAGCCGTGTCAGCGCGAGAAAGCTATTGAAGACACCGGCACCTAGTACGATCAAAAAGATCATCGCCGTGTTGGCGCCCGTTGCGAGAATCGCCTGACGTGCCTTGGCGAAGTTCAGCTTTCCCGAGAAGTACGCGACTAACCCCGTCCCCGCAGCGCCAACCGCTGCACCCTCAGTTGGTGTGAAAAAGCCCGCGTAGATCCCACCCACGACGACGACGAAGATGACCAACACCGGCCACACTGGGAGAAGTGCTCGAAACCGCTCTGCGTAGGGCTGACGCTCCCGCACTTCCCCCGCGCCGGGCACGAACCGAGCATAGAGCGAGATGGTCACCATGTACCCGACGGCCGCGAGTACTCCAGGTACAAGCGCAGCAGCAAAAAGCTTGGCAACGTTCTGCTCTGTCAAGATGGCATAGATGACCAAGATTACCGACGGTGGGATCAAGATTCCGAGCGTTCCACCTGCTGCCAGCGCGCCTGTCGCGAGCGCACCGGAGCAACCACACTTGCGCAGCTCCGGAAGGGCCACCTGGCTCATGGTCGCAGCGGTGGCCAACGAGGAACCGCAAATCGCACCGAACCCGGCACACGCACCGATGGCGGACATGGCAACTCCGCCCTTCATATGCCCCAGCCAACTCTCCGCTGAACGAAACAGCGCCGCAGAGATCCCTCCCAACGTCGCGAGTTGTCCCATCAACAGAAACAACGGAACGATGGAGAGGGAGTAACTGGAGAAGGTCCCGTAGGTCAGATGATTGAGCTGCGCCAAACTGACGGCCATCGTCCCCCGCAGCAGGTAGGTTCCCCCCAAACCCACCCCCAACATCGCCAATCCGACGGGAACGCGAAGGAATATGAGCAGCAGCAAGACGGGGAACGAGCCGATGCCGATTTGCAGATCGCTCATGAAGACTGTCGCTTTCGGGCTCCCGGCCGCTTCAGCACGAGGACTTGAAGCAGGCAGGACGCGGACACCAACGCAAACGTCAATGCCCCGGGGAGTGCCGCAGCGTACCCCCACCCCAGCGGCAGTTGCAGGATGAACGTGGTTTCGCCGTACTCAAACTTGTCGAGCATGCCGTGGACCAGACGCCAAGCGATGAGGGACGAAACGACTACCATCAGTAGATTGGAGGCGACATCGATGACCCAGGTGGTGTTCCGTCCGAAGAAGCGCGCAAATAGATCCACGCGCGCATGCCCTTCCCGATACTGACACCACGGGAAGAAGCTAAACACCGCGAAGGCCATTCCCACCTCCACCAGTTCGAAGTCGCCCGGAATGGGACCCAAACCCACAAAGACTAGGGAACGGCCGACGATCGATACGCAGGTCAATACGACGATCAGCAGTAGGACTGCACCGCCCGCCATTGCCAGCCACGCGGCTAAGCGCCCGACGAGCTTGTGCAGCCCTTCCATGCGAGATCCGTCACCCGAGTGAGCGCCTACCGGCACGTCGCTTCTCTGTTCTCCCTCACTCGTTCTTTGCAATCAGTGAACGTGCCCTCTCGATGAGCGCCGCCCCGTCGATCTCGCGCGTCTTCATGTCGCTCGCCCAACGATCGACGACGGGTTTGGCGGCAGCCTTCCAGCGCGCAACCTCAGCCTCGTCCAGTACCGTGATCTCGTTGCCCGCACCCGTCGCGATCTTCCGCGCGGGGACGTCGCCGTCGAGCATGATCTCTGCGGCGCCAGCGCTGAGCTTGATCCCAGATTCGGCATCGAGAATCGCCTTGAGGTCGTCGGGCAGAGACTCGTACTTCGCCTTGTTCATCGCCATCACGATTGTCGCCGTGTACAGCGCCTCCTTGCCCCCGAATTCGGTGTGCTTCTTCAACAACTCCGAAAGCTTGAGCGCTGGTGTCACTTCCCACGGGATCACCGTGCCTGAAACGACACCCTTGGAGATCGCTTCGGCAGTTTCCGGAAGTGGCATACCGACGGGCGTCGCGCCCATCTCCTTGAGCAGATCGTTGATGATCCGACTGGGCCCTCGGAGCTTCTTGCCCTTCATGTCTTCCAGCTTCTTGACGCCATCCTTGGTGTGGATGACGCCGGGGCCGTGAACCCAAGCGCCAAGGACCTTCACGTCCTTGTACTCGTTGTTCTGCCAGTCCTCCGACACCAGTGTCCAAAACGCCTTGGACGTTGCAACGGGACTGGTCATCATGAACGGAAGCTCGAACACCTCAGTACGAGGAAAACGACCCGGCGTATACCCGGTCAGCGTCATGATGATGTCGGCAACACCGTCACGCGCCTGGTCCATCAGTTGCGGCGGCCCACCACCGAGCGACATGGAGTCGAAGTGCTGGATCACCAGCCGCCCCCCGGAGGCCTTCTCGATCCGTTCACCCCAAGGCTTGAGCACCTTTTTGGGCACTGTTGCCATCGGCGGCAAGAACTGGTGCAGCCTCAGGGTAATCGGCTTGTTTGCTTTGGCGGGCTCAGTCGACGATGACGCGCTCGAGCTGCCCTCCTCGCTTGGCTTGGCCGGATCCGAGGAACGGCATCCGACACCCAACATGCCCAGCGACGTGCCCGCCGCGATTGTCGTCATGAATTTTCTACGAAGCATCTTTTTCGTCCTTGATTCTGGCGGCCACGCGTTCGTGGAACTGGATTGATGTTAGATCAGGGGTCGGCGAGAGTAATGCCCAAGTACAGCATGTTGCTGTCTTGTTTGACCCCTGCTGCCATGGGAACGGGAAGATACGTGCTCCCGTGGCGGAAGCCGAGCGCAAGTCTCGCGTACCAAGCCGCAATGTTGTAGCTGATCTGTGCGTCGAGCAAGGTCGATGCTTCGGCGTTGTCAGAAGGATCGATGGCGCTCTGATAACGCACTGTGCCACGCAACTTTCCGATGCCGATGGGCTTTGGCATCAGGTAGCCGAGCGACACGACCCAGTAGTTCTTCCAACGCTGGTAATCGCCCTGGAAGGCAGAAACCTGCGCCACTGCCGAAACCGTGCCGGCTCCGCCGAGGATCTTCTCGACGTTGACGTCGCCGGTGATGGCGCTGTAGTCGTCTGTCAACTGTGGGGGCGGAGGCATGCCTGCGACTGGCATGGCAGCCGGCTGCACCGAGCCCGAGCTCTGATACTGCGCGCCAACGCCAAACGAGATCAAGTCTCGGGTGCCGTAGTAGGTGGTTCGCTGAAAGAAGGCAGGCTCGGGGCTGAGCAGGCTCACCTGTAAACGCCCAGAGAGCAGGGGATTCAACGTTGGGTCGTGCAGCTGGAACGCGCCCAAGTAGTACTTGAAGTGGCCGCCGAACGGGGCGCCCCAAGCGGTAACACCCGTGTCACGTCCCACCGGTCCGGCCTTGGGCAGTGCGGGTGGCCCGACGAACGGGAAAAAACCAGGATAGAAGAACTCATCGATACCCCAGGGACCACTGGGCGTGAAGCGGTCCGCTTGGACGAGGTGACGACCCGCGTAGATGTTGAACTCGCGCATCGGCTCGAACTTGGCGATGACGTCCAACGGCTGAAAGTTAACTATCGTGGGAGAGCCCTCCCTTCCGGGCATGGAAAAGGTCGCGGAGACTTGCCAAGAGAAGAAGCGGTGGACCTGACCACTCATGTACAGGTCGCCCTCGAGGAATTGCGCGACATCATCCAATTTCTCAGGATCCTCGGATCCCTGAACCATGATCGCCGTTCGCAGACGCCCCCCATAGTCGATGCTGGGGATTGCCGGGGGAAACGCTGGCGGCATCGAACGCTGGGGTGGCGCTTCGCCGTCGGGAATCAAGGACTCTGGCGGTGGCGGAGGACCCGGCGGTGCCTCCGCGTGCTTTTCAGCCGCGGGTGCAGCGGGCTGCGCGGTCGCGTCAGTGGTCGAGACGAACAGCGCTGCAAAAGCTAAGACGGAGAGCAAGGGAAACGAGAACCGTTGCTGGAATGAAAGCATGTACACCCTCCTGGGGACGGGCCGACAACGTCGACCTGGTGCAAAACGGGTACGAAGAGTACCGGGACAGGCCATGTCTCTTATCATAGACATTTGCCGTATGTCCTAGACATTTGTCGAATGTCCTATAGTAATCACCCGCCAATCGGGGTCGGGCAGGGCATCCTGGTGACCTTGGCTAGCCCCAGTGGTCTACTCGGATTCTTCGGCTCCTACTAACCGAAGACCAACACGCCATTGATATGCCCCTCCATACCGGATTGACCGGCTGAGGCTGAGCACCCGGCCCCCGCGCTACGAGTCGCGTGCCGCTCATCACAGCCCGGCACTCGTCGTTGGCACCGGCAGGCGCTCGGCTGCCGCAGCATGCTCTGCGAGACGGGGCCCAACGATCAGAATTGGTCGAAGAAGTTCCATATCGCGTTCGCAGCGAAATTCGGAACCTGATGCCCCCCCGAAAACTGACACAGCTGAATCGGGTAGTCGGGGTCGCATCCTTGGTAGGCGACACACGGACTCGGCTCGACGGGCATCGTCTCTGTTTGGCAGCCGCTGCGCTCGAGAAAGATGTTCAACGCGTCCATGCCGTCCGACAATGGAACGACAGTGTCGTTGTCGCCGTGCGCCATCCATACCGCAATCGGATGTTGATTGAGCTGATCGCAACCACTGTACGGGTGCTCGTCGTTCGGAATCCCACCCGCCATCGGCGCGATGGCACGAAAGACATCGGCCATCGCACACCCGATTGCGTCCGACATCATGCCGCCGAAGCTGAACCCGGTCGAGAAGATGCGGCGCCGATCGATACACAGCGATGACCCGAACTCTTCAATCATGGCCCGCACGAAGGCGATGTCGCGTCCATCGGTGTTTCTCCAGCCCGCGTCGAGTCCCTCGGGAGATACGAGGATCGCACTTCCACCGGCGAGGGCATTCAGGCCGTAGTAGTCGTCGTTGCCACCGCCAGCAACCTGCGTGGCATTGCCGCCGCGCGCGTGAAACGCGAAGATCAACTTGTGTGCCTCGGTGGCATCGTAGTCGTCTGGAACCTTGAGAATGTACTCGCGCGTACTGCCCGCGACGTCAATCGTCGTTCTGCCGCTCGGGGGAGGCTCGCTGCCGCAACCGGGAGAAGGATCCGATTCGCCACTCGTTGCGGGTGAACTCGGCACCCCGCCCATCGACGCACCAGCACTTCCTCCAGTGCCGACGCTCGCCGAACCTCCGCCACCGGAGCCGTTGGCAGTGGTGCCGCTGCCACCCGCGCCACCGCTCGCGCTCGAAGGACCACCTGCGGTGGGTGTAGTCTCGCCGGTTGGGTCCACCGTGGCGTCGCCACTGCTGATCGGCGTTTCGAGTGAATCAGTTTGAACTGGCGCGGAGGCGGGCGCGGAGGGCTCGCCCTGCGGTTCAACGGGGGGGCCGGAGGGGCCAGGCGGCGCGTTGACAGTGCTGGCAGACGTGTCCGTCGCTCCAGTGGACTGTGACGGCAGCGCGACAGCCGTCCCGTCGGAGTCCGCGTCGCCTTCATTGCCGCAACCCATGCACAGGACCAGGAGGCCCACGGTGCCCACGTGCGACACTCGAGCGCAACCTGCGGTGCGTCGCACCTCTGATCGAAAAGAAGGAATCACCATGTCGTCCAGTTCAAAATTGTGAGAAGAAATCCCAGATCGGCTGGGTCTGCCATCCTTGCGGGCCGTGCCCGCCGTCGAATTCACACCAGGTAACAGGATAGCCATCGTCACACCCTTCGTAGGTCACGCAGGGATCGGGTGAGACCGAGGAAGTGGCTTCACCGCAGTGATTTCGATCGAGGACTTCCTGAAGCCCGGCGCGACCATCGTCGATGGGCACGACGTTGTCGCTGAGCCCATGGGCGCCCCACATCGCGATGGGTTCCGTTCCGTTGCCGCACCCGCTGTACAACGCACCCGACAGCGGAGCGACGGCGCGGAACGTATCGGCCATCTCGCAAGCAATGGCGAACGACATCATCCCGCCATAGCTGAAACCGACCGAGAAGATCCGATCCAGGTCGATGCAGAGCTCGCTTTCGAGCAGCTCGACCAGCGCCTTCATCAGCGCGATGTCACTGCGTCCGGAGTTGGCC
This sequence comes from Deltaproteobacteria bacterium, assembly GCA_003235365.1. GTDB lineage: Bacteria > Myxococcota_A > Polyangia > Polyangiales > Polyangiaceae > SZUA-265. The sequence goes on along the minus strand of QJWJ01000376.1, from coordinate 18,440 downwards.
CAACCGTCGTCGACCCCGTCAGGCGCAATGAAGATGGCGCTACCCTGTGCCAGCTCTTCCAATCCGTAGTAGTTGCCCAGGCCCACGGTTCCACCCGTGGCGACATCGTTCATCGACCCTCCCAGCCAGTGCAACCCGAAGATCAACTTGTATGGCTTGGACGAATCGTAGTCGCTGGGGATGTTGAGGATGTAGTCGCGTTGCGTTCCCGAGACGTCGATCGTCGCTTGCCCACTTTGGAGCGACGTCGTCGTGCCACATCCTGCACTGGTGCTCCCCCCAGATGGCGTTCCTGGGCCGTCGGGTCCCGGGCCATCACCCCCTGCACCAGTCCCCCCGCCTGCAGCATCGGGTTCGGGGCGAGTTGGACCAGGCTCGGCGCCTCCGGCACCGTCGGTCTGGGTCGGCGATGCGTTCGGACCACTCTGGCTGGGCCGTGGGTCCGGCTGCGCCGTTCCAGTTCCCGGTGTCGGGGTTGAGCTCGTGGCAGCCGACGTGGTGTTCGTCACCGCGGCCGGGGTGCTTGACGAATTCGATGGCGTCGCGACCATTGGTGAGCTGCCGCTAGGCATCGTTCCCGAGCCGCTTCCCGTCGTGGTAGGGCTATTGTCGCCGGGGTTTGTCGTCGTATCGACGGAGGTGACGCCGTCGGACGAACCGTCGGTGGCGTCCGTTCCGCAAGCCGTCAAGACGGGCAAACAGCACGGGGCAAGCAAGGCAGCCGCCTGGACGACAGTGGCAGAAACCCAGTGGGCTGGACTTGCAGTGAGCGACATACGCGGGACCTTTCTCGGAGTACTCATGACGGGCTGACTGGCGTCTGCGACGAGTTCAACTGCTCGAGCGGACAAAGGAAGTCACAAAGTGCGAAACTTCTCACTTCATGCGTCACGAGTCGTTCTTGGTCCGACCCGTCAATGACGTCCTGTGGCCGTAGCCAACTCGAACCATGTACCCAGAGTATTTGGGTCGTCTTAACATTTCCGACCCGATCCTCCGGGGAGACAAAAATGTCCTCCCTACGCGTTCGAACCTCGGCCCCGCTGGCGTCGGAATTTTCGATGGATGACCTGCGCCCAGCGCCGGTCACCGTTCACGAAACCCGTGCCGCGGTAGCGACCGACGTCAGCATGAGCAAGGCCGTTCTGCAAAAAGGCGCCTTGTTCACTCTCGTCACACACGCGGCACGCAGCGGTCGATTCGCGTAGCCTGGAGAACCGCCGCAATCGATCGCCACATCGCTACAGCCTGGAGTGCGATCACGCCCACTTCGGGCTCCGGGCACGTGACGCATCAACAAACAGGGGACGGGGTTCACCGGGGGCACGGTTAGCCGGCAGATGACGGGGTCGGTGCTATTCGGCGGTACGGACCGCCAGCCCCTCAGCGGCAACGCCACGCTCGACGGGGAGTACTCCGTCGAGAAAGATGACGGCGAAGTCGTCCTGACCTGCAATACGGAGCGTTCGGTGCTCTGACCCCCCTGGTTCGAGACACGCGGCAGTGAGGTGGAATTTTCGAACTCGGTTGGGGAGGACAAACTTGCCTCTCCCACGGTCTTCCTGCCCCGCCCATAACGAACCCGGCCGCCTTGCCGCACCGCGACACCGCATTGAAGGGACGCAGGCGAACTCAGACGGATGATTCGAGATGCATGGAAGTCACTTGATGTTGGCGCTACTCACCTGCGCGGTGAGCTCGGGCTGCGGCGAAGATGGGCAGTCCAACTCAGGCGAGCCATTGGCCACCGATCCGACGACCCCGGCTTCCGCGCCCGGCCCGTCGAGCAGTGGCTCCACCTCGGGGACCGGAGTACAGCCATCGAACACGACGCCGGGTATCGCTCCCGGCCCCGGCGGCGCGGGTCCTGGTGTCGGCACGAGTCAGCCATCGTCCGGCGTCCCTACCGGTGCGGTGTCGTCTGGCCCCACCCCCTCTTCGAATCCCAGTAGCGGCCCTGGGGGCACCGCCACCAGCATGCCGACGACCACGCCTTCGGGCAGTGATAACCCGATGGCCGCCGGCGGTGCGACCGGTGGTGCCGGTGGTAGCTCGTCCGGGCCGGGAGGCAACTCGCCCATCGGCGCCGGTGGCGCCGGCGGTGACGGTGCCGGGGGAGCACCGGGGCCAGCGCCGACCGTCGAGTGCCCCAGCGCGGCGCTGTCGGCTGGCAACACGACGCACATGTTGCAGTCCGGAGGAAACAACCGCGAGTACGTCCTGCACGTGCCCAACGGATACTCCGGGGACACCCCGATGCCGTTGATCATCGACTTCCACGGATTGACGGGCAACGGTCCGGGCGAACAGGGCAGTTCGCCGTATCCGGGTGTGGTGGACGGCGAGGGCGTGATCATGGCCTTCCCCACCGGGCTCGCCGGACCTTCGGGGAACGCGTGGAACGTGGGACCGTGCTGTGTAGACGACACGGACGACGTCCAGTTCGCGAGAGATCTCGTCGAAGAAGTGAAGAGCATGGCGTGCATCGATCCCAAGCGAATCTACGCCGTGGGCTTCTCGATGGGCGGCGGCATGTCCCACTACTTGGCGTGCCACGCCGCCGACGTGTTCGCGGCGGTCGCGCCAGCGGCGTTCGACCTCGCCGAGGAAAACCAGGACGGCTGCACGCCGTCGCGACCGATTTCCGTGATGTCGTTCCGCGGCACCACCGATCCCATCGTCTCCTACGAAGGCGGCTATTCGAGCGTCGTTTCCGGGCACCCCATCACGTTCCTGGGTGCGCAAAACACCCTGCAGAAATGGGGCGAAATCAATGGCTGCACAGGATCGCCGGAAGACATGGGAGACGGCTGCGAGGGATTCACTTCCTGCGATGCAGGCGTAGAAGTGGTGCTCTGCACCAAACAGGGTGGCGGTCATGAGGCCGGAGATGCGAGCCTCGGCTGGCCTTTCCTGAAGCGGCACCCGATGCCTTGACGTCCCCTTGGACACACCGACATGCAACCGACGATGAAGGATCGGCAAGCCAACGACATTAAGAACCAAGCCAAGACAAGCTCGTCCCCGCGCCGCACCGGTGTGGCGAGTCTGAAACTCGCCACCGAAGAAAACAGGGTGCGCCGGAGTCGGCAGCCAGAGAACGGAAATTCTGCTCCGAGTCATGAACTCAGGACACTGGCCGCGCGATGAAGAAGTCCGTCAGAAGCACTATCACCCGCACACGAGTGGACACGTTTTTTGGATCGATTCTGGGAAAGGCGGGCATCAACACACGCAAGCGCATGAAGCAGCGTCATGCGACTCTCGACCATCCCGACCGTCGCTGCGAGTGAACGCAAGCTCCAAACTGAACTCTTGACCCGGGGGGTCGCGTCTTAGCCCTTCGCAAACCCCTGGTGTCATTCCAACTTGGCAGGGTTTCCGCGGCCTCGGGTAGGGGGCCGCGGAAATCCCCTGCGCTTGCGAAACCAACCCATGAGGGCAAGTCCGTCTGGCGCAGTGAGTTTGCTTGGATAGGCTGACGTCTTGGGGCACGCCTATTGCGCGATGCACCGCTCCTGCATCAGCGCCCAAATTCCATCGGCCGTGGCTCGCGAGCCCTCGGTCGTGGGGTTCAACATGTCCTCGAGGATGTACTCGTCGTAGTGCCCGTCGAAGATCTCGCGCAGATCGAGCCAGTGGCACGGCACGGGGCTGGCCTCGCACACCGCCTGGACCATCGGTCTGAGCGCGTCGATCTTCGGCAACACGTCCGCGCGCAACGGGTCAGGATAGAACGCGTACACCACGTCGGTGACGCCATCCTCCGCCATCTGAGCGAGCAACGCTTCAGCCGCCATTGCCGCATTGGTGAGCAGAGGGCAAGTTGTCAGCTCGCCGTCACAATCGTCCAGAAGCGTATCAGCACCGCCTCCGTTCATGATCACGACCTTCACGGCGGCTTCCGCTGCGGCGCTGGCATACTGATCGGCAATGCCGTTGCCCGCCGCCGCCAGCGTGTTGCCCAGAAGACTCGAACCATCACGGTAGTGCTGGTCCGTCGACAGCACACCGGCACTTCGAGCGAGATCCTCGAGGAAGAGCGGGATCTCTTCGGTCAGCGCGAAGAAGCTGTCACCAATGAACAGGAGTTCTTCGGGGGCAACTCCGCTCGCGGCGCAGCCGACTCCCGAATCCGCAGCATCGCCCACGTCGGCATCAGGCTGGTCGTTCGACGTGGAGGGCACGACGACGTCGCCCTCGTACGCGCGGCAGACCCCTTCTTCGCAGCGATGCGCCACCGATACTCGAGAACAGTCCGCGTCGGCGGTGCATTGAACCTCACAGTATCCGACGGCTGCGCCTCCGCACCGGTCGCCCTGCCCTGACGCCTCCACACAAACCGCTCCGGCCAGACCGCCGCAGGCGTTTTCGGCATCACAGGAAAGCGTGCAAACGTTGCAGACGCAATCGAATTGCCCGCCGCACGCGTTCGCGCCGTCTTCGTCGACGCACAGGGTCAGGAAGTGAGTTTCACCGCCAGTGGACGTCCCCCCCGCCGCCTGACAAGCAAGCGCGCCAAGAGCGCTCGCAACCCATATCGAGCCCCGAATCCATCTTGCCGCATTGGTGCTAGTCGGCTTCTTCATGACCTTCCTGAATCAGGCACTGGCCAACATAGATCACCGCGCGGGTGTGATGTTCGGGAAGTTCGTGGGTTTCGTTGAAATCGACGACCCGCGAGCGCAACTCGCTCAGCATCTCACGGATCCGGCTCAGACTGCCGGTAACTTCGGCTTGCAGCGGATGCCCTTGCCAAACGTCGATGGTATACGTGCTACCCCCGACCAGATCTTCGAGCGACGCGGTGCGGCTTTCGCGTAGCCGGCACAGGACGGTCGTCACCAGCGCCTTGAAATGATCGAACACCGCTGCTTCCCAGCCCACGGTCGAGCCGAGCGGAATGACGAGCGCGCGAGCTCGATAGCGCGGTTCATCACCTTGGTCGACGCACTCGATCCGCCCCGATGCGAGCAAGCGCTCCACGCACTCTTCGATCTGCGCCGGGTCGGACTGCGCCAGGCCGGTAATCTCCTTGAGGGTGAGCGGCTCCTCGCGGTAGAGCAACGCGACGAGCAGCTCCTCTTCGCCTTCGGTGCCGCGCGTGCGCTGCAACTCGGCCAACTCTTCGGCGGAAGCGGCTCGGTACGACGTGCGCGTTCCAGTTCCCGACGAAAACACGAGCTGGCTCTCGCACAGGTCGAACAAGACGGCGCGCACCTGCGCCTCGTCGTCGCTCGAGAAGCGCGCCAGCACCTCCAAGCGGTTCACCAAACCGCGCTCCTTGATGTACTCGAGCACGACTTCCCACAGCGACCGGCCCCGTTCGGTCGAGCTCTCACTCAAGCGTTGGATCTTGCGACGGTAGGTGCGCAGGCCAAGCCCGAACATGTCCGCGCTGACTTTACGACTGACCCCCTGTCGTTCGAGCTCACGAACCAAGTCGATGAACACCTGGTTTGCGATCTGAGCCAAGGGAGCTCGAACGCCTCGTGTCGTGGCCAGTTGTGCGATCAGGATGGTCGTCTGCCGAACGATGGCGTGGATCAGAAGCTCGACGGTCATTGGGTCATCGCGCGCACGTGCGATCGAGTAGTCGTCCCAGTGTACTGTGGGGCCTCATGCGGGGGAGGGACCAGTTTGTCCCCCCCTCCAGTCGGTGGCAGGTGTGCCCGAAAGGAGCAGTCACGAAGGCTATCCTACCGCGACTGGTCCTTGGGACGCGCGAATTACCTTCTGGAATTGCCAGCTACACCCGAACCGGACCCACGACGCGGGATCGACGGCTCCGTTGGTCGAAACTGTGCTGTTTCGGTGCTCGACGGCGGCTTCACGCCGCACGACGCCCACACGACCACGGTCGGGGTGCGACGACCAAGCATCGACCGTGCCGCCCGGCAAAGCGTGGGATGCGACGCCGAAGGCCTTGAATCGAATCGACCACAAAACCCAAGATCACGATCGCTGCTCAGGCACCATCACGGGTCGAGCTGCCACACCTCGCCCGGTGCCAGAACGACGACATCGAGGTCTGTCACGCCACGAGCCAAGCGGAGCAACTCCTCGACGGTTCCGGGTGTGCGCATCAGCGGCGGTATGGACCTGTTGGCGTAGTGAATGGGTATCAACACACGCGCGCCGAGGATCTGCGCCGCAGCGATGGCACGCTCCGGATCCATCACGAGACGGCTGCCCAGCAGTGAACTGCCGTCGATGGGTAGCAGCGCGACGTGGACTGGTCCGTTCCGCGAACGGTACCGGCGCAACGACTCGAGCTGTCGGGCTTCGGTCCCCACGAACACGCGCAAGCCAGCGGCGTTCAGAACGTAGCTGTTCACCTTCATACCCAACGCCGTCTCGCGCGGCGCGACCTGCAGCTCCGTCGTCGGAGTGATGCGTCGCCGACATTCCCAATCGAGCACCTCGACGTGTTCGAAACCTGCCGCGTGCGCTTGGTTCGCCATCGAGCGCGTTGCGACGAACACGGAGGTTTCGTCCTTGTAGGCGTATCGCTGCAGCGAGCTCGGGCGCCAATGATCGAAAACACCGTGCCCACCGAGTATCGCCGACAGCTTCGGCAGTGTCGATGCCTCCACGCCGATGGGTTCGCGCATCGGCATGAACCAATGCCGTCGGAAGTACGGATCCGTCAAGAAGGCATCGTCGCCGAGCTTCAACAGCACACAAGCGTTGACCACGCGTGTAACTTCCAAGGCGCTAGTCACTCTTTACGTTCCAGAGCGTTCGAGCTCTCCAAGGTAATCGCACGTTCGGGACAGGCAGAGACGCACAAGCCGCAACCTCGACACGCATCCTGAGCGACGTATGCGGTCTTGCGCCCATGTGCGCGACTCTTGAGGCGAGCGAGAAACGGCAAGGCACCAAACTCGTCATCAGACATCCGGCGGACTTCGAAGACGTCGTACGGACAGATCGCCACGCACACCGCTTTTCCTTCGCAACGGGTTCGATCGACACGGGGCGCGACGGTCGTCGTCGGGGGGGTACACTTGGCCGCCAGGGCTTGCTTGTTCTTCGGCACTTCGCCGCTCCTTGGTTGGCGTGGGTTGAACGTCAGCTGGACTCACTTACAATACGAAGGATCCTTCGCTTTTTCCATTCGCGTTCGGAGCGCTGCCATGTCCAAGAACAAACCGACACTAGCGCCGAGAAAAAGGCCGAAACAGGCGCGCTCACAACAGATGCAACAGGACATCCTCGACGCGTGCATTCGCGTTCTGCGTCGTGACGGCATCGCGCGGCTGACGACGCCGCGCATCGCTGAGGCGGCCGGCATCAGCGTGGGCTCGCTGTACCAGTACTTTCCCAACAAGGAAGCGATCTTGTATGCCATCCACTCGCGAACCACGGAAATCGCGTGGATCGAGGTCCAACGCATCCTCGACGACCGAGGACTCGAAGCGCGGGAACGGTTGCGATTGATCGCACGGTTCTACTTCCACGGCGAAACTGAAGACGTTGCCCGAATGGGACCCGCTGCGTTGGACATCGATCACTTCGTCGGCCAAGACGCGCGGCATCAGGAACTCGCGCAGCAAGTCGCGACGCGCTTCACTCGTTTCGTTCGCGAATCGCTGCCGCGCAAAGCGCGCAGCGGTGACGTCGAGTTTGCCAGCCGACTGGTCGTAACCGTCATCGACGGAGTCGGTCGCAACCTGGCTCAGCAAGGTCTGCCCGCGGACGTCCTCGACGAGTGGGCCCGAGCCGTCGCGAAGATGTTGGCGGACTTCATCGGCTTGCCCTGAGGAGCCGGGTCAGCGCACCCTCGCTCACCGAGGGCGTCCCATCTGCGGCAGGAGAGAGGAATCAACGTCGAAACGCGCCGTCATGGTCGCGCGCAACGACAGCTCAAGGCCACATCCCCTCGAAGTCGTTCATTACCGCACGCCACGCCTCGACGTTTCGCTCACGGCTCGCGTTCTGTTGAACCCATCGCCGTGGATGGTACTCTCGCGTCGCAAGCGAGCTCAGGAAGCGTTGCGCTTCGGCCAGTAGCCCTGCAGGGTCGCCAAACGCAACCGCGGGATCCACGACAGCGACTTCGGTCGGCCCATTCGCATCCTGCATCAAGCCGACGCGAGTGAACAAGCACGGCAAGTCTTGCGCCATGGCTTCGTTGCAGACTATCGAGTTGCCCTCGTACCTGCTGAGGTGAACGAAGGCAGCTGCCTTGCTCATTCGGGCCGGCACCTCGTGCGGTTTGCACGCGAGCGGTTCGAAGCGCCATTCGGTCAAGTGCTCCGCCAGGTACTTCACTTGCGTCGAGCCTTTGCCTTCGGTGCGGGCGTCGTGAAGCACGAGCTTCGGGTCGACGGCATCTCGACGACCATCGAAACGCTGCAGATCCACCTGGTGATAGATGACGTGATTCGCCCGATTGCCGTATCGAGACGCAAAGCCGCTGGAGATCCACTCGGCACAAGCAACCCACAACGTATTGGCCCGCTTGGCGGCTTTGCCTTGTCGCATCGCGACTCGCCAATCCGCCCAGCGCCCAGTCGCGTGGCGTTTGACGTCCGCGACGCCGTGTTGAAACGCGATCGCAGGGAGCCCCTTCGGCAAGTCCAGCACCCAGTGGTTGTCGCAGATCACGGGTACCCGTTCGCGCCGCACCCATTCGAAGTCACGCCGTTTGGGCCACATGAACGAGACTTCGTCGAAGATCAGGCGCAAGTTGCGGGCAAACGTCTCGACGCCGCCCACGTGAGTTTCAGGATCGTTCTTGCCGTAGTGAACGACTCGAAACGGCAGTCTCGCGACCACGGCGTCAGGAGCCGGCGCAAGAGCCCCCGCGTCGCTCATCGATGCGCGCTCCTCGCAGCGCGCCGCAAGACGGCAACACGACTCGAAAGCGGCTCAGGGTAGCGCGGCATGACCCCGGGATATGCCCGATCCCAGTCGCGACGTCTACGACCAGCGGCGAATCGCTCGGCCAGGGCCGCGAGCGCTGGATCGTGCGAAGCTGGCCCGAGCCGAGGAACCGCTGGCCCCGCGGACGCGCAAGACACAGGAGAGCCGGGCACTCGAAGCCCGAGCCGAGACCCGATGGATCTCGGCTCGGAGAGGAGCTGGTCGTGACGTTTTCCGGGCTCGATCCGGCCGGCGCTACAAACCCATGCAATTGGCGTAGTAGGTCACCGTCGCAGGCCAGTCCGAGAAGATCCCCAAGATGCCCACCTGCTTTGCCAGGACGTCGAGGGTTTCGAAGTAGTCGCCGTCGTTGTCGATCGCCGCCGTGGTGCTCTGAAAGTACCAACCACCGCCGGTCGCCAGCGGCCCCGAGCGTTCGAGCGTCCAGGTGATGAGATCCAACCCTGCGGCCTTAGCGGAACCCGCATAGGTCGATGCAACGATCGAGTCGCTTGCATCCAGATCGACCAACATCCACATCGGCGGGGCGATGATCTGCACACCCGCATCGTGTAGCTCGTCCATGGTCGGTGACCAAGTGCTGGGATCGCGGTAGTTGAACCCCGGCAGCGTTTCGTAGCGGTCATCCAAGAACACCGCCTGTTTGCCGAATGCCGGCTCGTTCTCGATCCAGTACATGATGTCGGGCAGTTCGAAAGACTGGGCCCAGACGTGCCGCGGATTGACCTTGGCGGCTTTGTACTCGTCGATCATCTGCTGGGCGTAGTCTTCTTGCGTGTAGTCACCGTCGAAGGGCATCGCCACGCTCGGCTCCTTGAGCTCAGGAGTCATCTTGACACCCAGGTCCGTGAACAACTCGATGGACTCGGCGTGGCTCATCACCGTTCCGCAAGTGGCGTACAGGTCGGTGCGCCAGTCGGGCGTTCCACCGAGATACGCATCGACAGTCGTCGCACTCGGATCCGAGGCATCCATCTTGCCGCACAGCGATTTGAACTCGTCGAGGGTGATGTCACTGGTGCAGCATTTGGCAGAGGCGGGGGTGCCCATCGACGGATCGGCGGGCACGAACTGCTGCGTGCATTTCTCTGCCAACGGCGTCGCCAAGATGTTGGTCGTGGTGTGCAGATCGCATTGCGAGTGTCGACACACCAACTGCTTGTCTTTGGTAAACGTCACGTCGCATTCGAGAATACCAGCGCCCATGCGTGCCGCAGCTTCATATGATTCTTTGGTATGCTCGGGGATCTGCAACCCGGCCCCGCGGTGCCCGATGCTGAAGTCGGTCGTCTGAAAGGGGCCTTCGCTACACGACGAGAGTCTATCCTTGAGCGGACTCGCATCCATCGCGTCGACCAGGAAGTACGGGCGTGGCCCGAGCTGGACGTTGAGCGGCTTCCTGGCCTTGCGCTTGGATTGTTTGCCTCCCCGCCGACCGTGCCACTTCGAGACCGACCACGCAGAGAACCTGAGCTCGTCGGCATGCATGCCGAGCTCTTCGTCATGCGACGCACTGTCGAGACCTTGGGTTGCGCATGCCGTCGTCCCCGCGACGACGATGACCAATGCGGCAATGGGAAAACGAGAATTCATGATTGGGCTCCTTGTGGGCGATGGAGCCGCGACGCTAGCCAAGCTGGCGTCGACACTGGGTGCCCGGGCCGTGACAACCTGTGCTCGCCGGTGTCGGCGCCGCGAAGAAGACGGCAGCGGATACCAAGCCGCCACACCACCTTCGACGCTCCGTAACCCGACAACGTCGCGGCCAAACCTTCGAGGGCCGCGCTGACTAACTCGACGACAGGTCGTCGATTCTCGTTGTCGGCAACAGCCTCGAGTTCGAACGGGCGAGCAGATGCTGTGTCGCACCGACCATCTGTCGCTCCATGAAGTTGGGAAACCACGCGCCGAGCCGCAACAACACACGATAGACGGGGCTGGCCGCGTGGCGGCGCGGCGCCGCTTCGATGCAACGGACCAGAGCCTCGGCGACGTAGTCCGCCGGCAGACTCCGCACTCCCCGAAACTCCACGCGCTGCCCCTGTTCAGTCTGAGTGTGCGGCGCAACGAACACGCTGACGTCGATGCCCAACGGACCCAGCTCTGCGCGCAACCCGAACGAGAGCAATTCGAGGGCTGCTTTGGAGGCACAGTAGTTGGCAGTCGTCGGGGAAGCGACCGAACCGAGCAGTGACGACACGTTCACGATTCCACCGGTACCGCGCTGTATGAACGACGGGAGCACCGCGCGGATCATGTTGACTGCACCGAAGTAGTTCAGTTCGAATTCTTCACGCTGTTCGGCGAGGGTCTGGCAAGCGAACGGCCGCTGAACGCAGTTGCCCGCATTGTTCACCAACACGTCGATCGGTCCCCCAGCGAGTGCTTGGGCCACGCCGCGGTCGACGCTGCTGGGATCGGTGACGTCGAGTACCACGACGTCGGCACGTGCACCGTGCGCGCGCAGCTCGGATGCGACCTGCTCGAGCGGCGCCTCGTGGCGCGCGGCCAATACGACCGAATGCCCCGCGGCCGCCAGTGCCTTGGAGGTGGCGCGACCAATCCCACGCGATGCACCAGTGACGAGAATGCGCTTTGCGGTTTTGCGATGAATCATGTCCAGGAGCGTGGCTGAAGCGCCTCACAGCCGCTGCTCCTGAACTGCGAACGACTTCTCCTGGACTGCTATTTGCGGGGCCAACGACGCCCCGCTCACCCGGAGCCGATCCGAAGCGACGAACCGTATTGGGCTCGAGGCTCCGCTCAGCGTTCGCGTGCGCGGACGCGGAGCCACATTTCCATGGCGACGTGGCCCCCTCGCGGTGCGTCGCTCACGTAGTGCTCGACAGGTTGAAAGTCTTCGGGAGCCACACTGCTGTGCCGAAACCAGCACGAATAGATGCTGCGATAGGCCGCGCCGACGTCGCCAACCGCTCCTTCGTACTCGAAAACGGCATACCGCCCCGCCTCGAGCTCCCCGGCAAACAGCGGTTCGGGGAGTGCCGTTGGAGATGGACACGGAACACACGCGTGATACCGACAACGCTCCGGCGCAGTCAGGTCGGGACTGTCGAACGCCATGCCCCAAGCGTCGACGTCGTCACCGCAGATCCCAAGCTGCCGGCAACGCGTGATCAACTCCGACCAGGTCGCCTCGAGCGTAGAGAACTCGTAACCCTCCTGACTGGAAAGGCAAGCGAATCTCAGCCCGGGGCTATCGACGAAGCGCACCCGGCGATCCCAATGGGCGGCCTGCCGCTTCACGGCATCGGCATCTGGAGCGTTGGGGATCGTGTAGAGCGCTTGGGGGCGAAAGTCTTTGCCGTACAACGCCGTGATCTTGCCAACCTGGTCCGGAAGCACGCCACCGGGGTTGCGCACGTCGCTCGGACTGCAGCCAAAATAGGCAGTGAACGCTTTGGAGAAGTTCGAACTCGACGAATAACCGCTGGACAGTGCGATGTTCGTGATCGAGCTCTCCCGCTCGTAGGCGAGGCGCAGGGCGGCCCGCTCCAACCGCTTGCGCGTCGTGAAACGACCAATCGACTCGCCCAGGGCCTCGTGAAAAACGCGTTGGAAGTGGAACTCGCTCATGCACGCCACTCGTGCCACGTCGGCGGCGGTCAAGGGCGCCTCGAGGTGCTCGGCGACGAACGCCAAGGCACGTTCGAGTTCCGGACGGGGTCGGTTCACGCTGGCACGATACGTCGGCAGCCGCCTCGAGCACAATCGCGTCGGGTTGCGCCGACCGTGTGCCGCCTCAGGAAGCCTCGAGGTCCGCAAAACCACCCGGGTCGTTGATCCTCGGTGGGTTCTCTCCACCGCTCGCAAAATCCCGCGTGTTGTCGTACATGCCGTAGTGAGTGACGGGGTCGCTACCGCCCGGCATCGGGAAACCGTCCGGGCCCGCCTTGACGCCCAGCGCATTCATCAAGCTGCAGTAGAACTTGTTGATCGGGGCGTTGGCGATGTCCGCAGGCGTACCACTATCCGTCACTGCACTGATGGTCGGAGAGTTGGAGCACACGAACTCGCTGTTGCCAGCGTGCATGTCGTCGCTACCGTCGTCGACGTTCACCGCGACGCCCGTCTTGAAGAAGCCCCCGCAACTGCCCGCTTGGAGGAGCGGCATGTTGTTCAGGTTGTGCGCATTGCCGTCCGACATTTCCTGAAACCACACAGCCGCAGAGTTGTCGAGCAACGTTCCGCTACCCTCGTCGAAGCTGTCGAGGGTCTGAACGAGGTGCGCGAACTTCGCCGCGTAGAAGCTATCGATGGCGTAGATCATCTCGTTGACGTTGCTCAGACACCCCGAGCCAGCCATATTGGCGCTCCCTATCCTGTGAGAGAGCGTGTGGCTGTCGTGCGTCAACCCAAGCCCACGGAATATGTAGTTCGCTGGGTACTTGAGCACAATCACTCGACTTTGGTCGCACAGCGCTGCGAGCACGGCGAGGTCCGAGTGCAGATCCGCACCGTCGAGGTCGTCGGTAATCTTTCCCGCAACTCGATCGGTTTCGTGAGTGACGACCGCCTGCAGGTTCGCAGAAGTGAGCCCCAGCATTTCCGCAGTATCGGCGTTGCACTGGGCAGAACGGAACACCGACGTCGTCTGGTTCAGTAGGTCCTTCCACGCTTGGAGCTTGTCTCGGTCTGCCTTGCTCATGTCGACCCGTTCGAGCGTTTCGAGATCGGTTCGAACGACGTCGATGACACTCTTGCCGCGCGCGACCAAGTAGCTATCCGGCGACGCCGGCGCACCGGAAGCGAACAAGCCAGTGAGCTTGGAGAACACGTCGGTCGGGTCGGTGTAGCCATCGAAGGGCGTTTCCCCGGCGGAGTACGAAATGCCGGATGTCGGCGTGTCGTTCATCCCGCCGACGTGCATGAGCAGCGGCATTCCGTCGGCGTTGAGTTGTTTGGCGCAAACGTGGTCCAGTGACGCGGCGGTCGGCATCGCTTCGAACTTCGTCGCAGCCTCGAAACTGAAGGGATCGGTGCCGTGAGGCGTTACCGGAACACACGTGAAGTACGACCCGACGACCTGGGTGTGCGGGTCGTTGCCCTGCCCATGTGTCAACTGGGCGTTCCACTCGTTCATGGCGCGAATGCCACGCGGAAGCAGCAATTTGTTCACCTGCGGCGCAAGCACAGAAAGGGTCGTACCCATCAAGTCGTCAGCGGTCAGCGGTCCATGTGATTTGCGTGGAAACCAGCGATTGGTGAGGCACCCGTAGTGGGTGAACATCGCTATCCAACGCCTCGGGTCACCAGACGGAGGGATCCCTCGTGATCGCGCCGTACGTTCCGCAATGGAGCTCAGGAACGGCGCAGCAACGACGGCTCCGCCCAGTCCTCTGAGGAACACCCTTCGACTCAGACCCATCACGAAGTTCCTGCTACCTCAGAATCGATACCAACACTCGCCGCGGGATGCCCCAGCGTAGCGGCCGCGGCGCACCGCGCCACGTCGAAACCCACGAACCGTCGCGCTCCTCGACGGTCACAGCCGCTGGTAGGAGCGTTCAACGCCAAGGCTGGCAACATGAACGGAGAGTAGCCGTTCGAGCGTCCCCCGTTGGGCGCAAATGTTTGCACCCTTTCACAATGTGAAACAGCTGCATCACCCCCCCGCGAACCCCCGCACTGGGCGGACAAACTACCCACTCGCCCCTGCTCGACACGGCGCCTCACGCGTTGAGCCGCGTCACAAGCGCGTGTGTGGCTGCTCACCCCGCGCCAAACGACGTAGCTCTACCGAGCTAAGTCAGCGTTCGCGATTCGCGAACGCTGACAGGCCATCGGGAGTCGTCCGTCCCGACTGACCTGGACGTTCAGTTTGAAGCGGTCCGCGTCGTCCCCCCTCACCCCTTCGGCTCACGGTGTTTCACCACCTCTTTCTCGCGAAGGAACGTCCCCCACGCCCGAAACATCCCGATCGCTATTCCGGCCTATTTTGGCTCAGCTGCAGTTTGTACGAGCTCAGCTGCAGTTTGTACGAGCTCAGCTGCAGTTTGTACGAGCTCAGCTGCGGTTTCTACCGACCGAGCTGCACGAGTTACCGCGGCTGCTTCAATCGTCCTCAACCCCCCGGACCGTTGGAGCAACCGCCCTCCGATTCCCCTCATGGCGCGTCCCGTCTCCATCAGCATGGCGGCTGTTTCTTCCCCCAATGCTGTGATCTTCCTCAACCGCGCCGTAACTTCGATTGACAGCGCCACCATGCGCCTTGCGCACGCCGCTGATTCTCCATCGCCGATTGCTGATTCCAGGCCATCCCAGAACTGAACAAGAGTCGCGATTCAACCGCGACGCTGCCGGCCCCGACTTTCAGCGGCTGCCGCCAGCACCGCCGCTCGGGTTCGGCGCACCGCCCGCGCCGGGCGTCGGGGCCGAGCAATTCTCGCCGACCTGTGGGGCACAGTTGGACTGCTCCGGCCACTTGCCGTCCGCGGTGCACCCCAGCAATCTCCCCGCGCAATCGCCGAGGGAATCGTAGAGTTGGGCGCAACTGGCCGTCTCGCCGAGCAGACACTCACACCCCTCGTTCACCTGGCCGTCGCAGTTCTCGTCGCGACCGTCGTTGTTGCACTTCTCTTCGAGCTGGGGGGCACAGGCCGCATCCGAAGGCCAGGTTCCATCCGCCGCGCAATCCAGAACGATCGCGGCGCAGTCTCCCTTGGACTGATGCAAGTCACCACACGTCGTCTCTACTTTGCCGACACATTCGCAGTGATCGTTCGGGGTGCCGTCGCAATTCGAATCGTCATCGGCAATGTCGCAACGATCCTTGTCGGCTGGCTCACCGCCAGTGGAACAGGTGAACGCGCACTCGGAGGTGCAGGCGTCACGATCGTTCGCATTGCCGTCGTCACACTGCTCTTCACCTTCGGCAATGCCGTCACCGCAAACGATTGCCCGGCACGACGCACTACACGCCTTGCCGTCGGGAGGATCACAGTCTTCGTCCCCGTCGACTTGACCGTCACCGCAGTTGGGTTTGGCACAGGCGTTGGTACAATCATCAGTGTCGATGCGGTTGCCATCGTCGCAAGCCTCCGCCCCCTCGACGGTCCCGTTGCCGCACTTCGGAAATTTGCACCCCGCACTGCACTCGTCAGCGTTGTTGGCGTTGCCGTCGTCGCACTCTTCCGCCCCCTCGAGGATACCGTTTCCGCAAACGATCGACGTGCACTTGGCGCTGCAGGTCAGACCATTGGGCGGATCACACTGTTCGGGTGGCTCAACCAGCGAGTTGCCGCATTCGGGCTCGGCCGCACAGTCGCTCCCTTCACACATCTTGTCTGGTGGCTCAGTCGTGTCCGGTGACTCAGTCGTGTCCGGTGACTCAGTCGTGTCTGATGGCTCAGTCGTGTCTGGTGGCTCAGTCGTGTCTGATGGCTCAGTCGTGTCCGGTGGCTCAGCGGTCGTGACCAGAACGGGATCCGACGAAGGCGGTGCCGACGTCACGGGTTCAGTCGTGTCGCTCGCTTTGGAAGACGGGCTCGGCTTCTCTTTGGAAAACTCCGGACGCTCCGAACTGCACGCGAGCACTGCCGCGCCCCAACCGACCAGGCAATACCACTTCGATTTCCCGCATCGCGTAAGCCCCATGTCGGAACCATACAATGTGGCCGAACGGCTACGCAACGCTCTCACACCGCCCCGACGAATGAGACGAGCTCGCGAGACGCTACGCAGTCTAATCAGCAACTGACCCGTTGGGCAGTGCACCGATCGCCAATCGTCTCCTTGAGTCGGTGGCCGCTCTCCAACCCACCGCGCGAAAGTGTCCGGCACGCGGACACCTGTCCGAGGACGGCTAGAGCGTCCAGGCGCCCATCGCGCTGTAAAGAGACTGGACCGCGTCACTCGACGGCACGGTGCGCGTCAAACACCTCGAAATCGACGTGGCGTCGCCGCGATCGCGCGCTGGCACGCGGGTTGCTGTTGCATCGATGGACCCGAGAACAACCGGGCTAGAAAGGACCACCATGAAACGTTCACCTCTACTCATCACGACTCTGCTCTGCTTGGTTCCCGCGGCTGCATACGCCGAGTCGCCCGTAGGAAATACTGCAGACGTCAGCGGCTCTGCGACCCCGGACGAGCGCACACCCACGACGACCACGAAGTCGCGCAAAGCTCACGAGGGGCTCATGTTGCGCCTCAGTGGCGGTGCCGCAGCGTTCGGAGCAGGCATCAAGTCTGACACCAAATCCGACTTTGGCGTCGGCGGCGTCGGCCCCAACCTCAGCATCGCAGTCGGAACCTCCATTCTCCCGAATCTCGCATTGCACCTCGACGCCGAGGCCATCGGCGCCGCCGAATCCAGGGCCGGCGAAGACGACGAGGAAAGCTTCGAAAGCGACGGCGTGGGAATGGCCGCTGCCGGCCTCGGAGCGACCTACTTCATCATGCCGTACGACATCGGGCTGAGCGCGTCGTTCTTGTTCGCAAAGTTCGGCGCGGAAACCCGACGCGACGAAACCTACGAATCCGACGCCGCCTTCCTGGGGAAGTTCTCCGTGAGCAAGGAATGGGGACTCGCCGACCACTGGGGCATGGGCGTCAACGTCTCGGCTTTTGCCGGTGGCGGCTGGGGCAAAGACTACGACGAGGAGGAAATCCAAATGGCCCTCGGCGGCGCATCCGTGAACTTCGTTGCTACGTATTTCTGACAGGGGTTCCCTCGCCGCGGCTCGTGGCCTAGGAGCGGCAATCATGTTGATTGCCGCGACAAATCAACAACCTAGAGCACCGAGCTGCGAGCAAGAGTTCCCGAACGTGGCCCCGAAAAACGCCCTCACCCCCGCTGGGGCGATTTTTCGGGGCATTTCCGTGCATTGGCAAGCTGATTGGTGCTCTGGAATTCAGTGCGCGATGCATCGACGCGAGGGCACCAATGCCAGTCGAGCGCGTGCGAGGGATCGACCTGCACTACCAGATCGAGGAGGAGTGTGAGAGCGGGGGGGAGCGTACTCCCCCCGTAGTCATCGCCCACGGTGCGCTGGGCAGCATCGCCCACTCGGAAGCGTTCACGGGTCGCGCCAGCAGGTTGGCGGCGCGTGGGTTTCGAGTGGTGAGCTACGATGCCAGAGGCCATGGACGAACCGGGTATACGCTGAGCCGCGAGCACTATCACTTCGATGAGCTTGCATGACGCCAATATTGCGCGGGTTCCTGTCGACCCCGATCGACCTGGAACAGCTCCGACGGGTCCGCGCGCCGTGCCTCGTCTTGACTCACCCCGGCGACGCGCTGCACCCCCTGCGATCCGGTGAATTGCTACGACAGCACCTCGCGACGTGTGGACTGCTCGCTGCGCCGTCACCGCATCACTGGAGAGACGGCAAACGCAGCGCAGATCTGGCGGCGCGGCGGTTCGGCGGCCAACCGATTGACGGCGCGATCTGACCGGCGCTCGGGCGCGGAAAGCCGCGCCGAGTCTCTCCCCCCACGAGGGTCGATGGGGTGGCCTGGCCGCCACCTCGCCCGTCCCCGGCGACTGCGGCATAGTAAACGTCGCCCCATGAACGTCAAACTCC
>QJWJ01000490.1 GCA_003235365.1 Deltaproteobacteria bacterium | reverse complement strand
GTGCCACCCGGTGGCTGTCGCGCACGGTTTGAGTGCTCGAAAAGCGGCACGAGGGGCTGCTTTTCGAGCAGTGAGTCCCAGGACGGCGACGCGTGGAGCTGTAAAGTGGACACGGTGTCCAGAAAACCGCGAACGGCTTGGACCCCCAGGGGCTTTGCTGCGCTCAGCGGTTGTGCGAAGGGCGCCGGACTGTGGAATCGGCTCGAGCTGGGGCGTCCCGCACGTCGTCCATTCCCGCTCGACGCAGAGCGCCGTCCGCGATCTCGGCTGTGACGCGTCGAGCGGTGGTGACGCTATGCATTGCCGCGCAGCATGAACGTGTTGGATCGGGTTCATCAGTTGGTCGGCATCTCGTCTGTATGCGGTATAAATCATGGGAGGTTCTGCGGACGCAGTATCGAGTTGATATTTTGTTCTTGGCCACAGCTCGGCTTGGCGTTACTTTCGTCGCGAGTGGTGGTGGGTTTGAGGGCGACGTCGAGTTTTGGCAACTGGCGAAGCGCTGGGCTCACGTACCGCACGTCTCGGTGTCGATTGAACGACATCAACTGAGTAACATCGACGGTTCGACTGACGGCCAGACGTCGGTTGGCTGGATCTCGGTGGTCTGAAATGAGTGGCTCGATCTCGGTCGCGCCGCCCTCGATCGGGTTGGGTCTGACTTCGATTGTGTCGACGTTGACTGGAGAATCGGCCCGAGAAGCTCGGTCGAAGCGGAGCGGACACGAGCTCGAATTGATGAAAGCAGAGTCGATTCGGTCATCGAATTGATGAATCGACGAACAAACCCAGGAAATCAAACCAAAGAAGGACCGTATCTCGATGGCTTACAAGAATCTCACGGCAGATGAAATGACTGCAGTGTCTGATGCGTGGGTCGATCCCGCAAATCCGGCGTGCATCGCCTTGGGCAAGGAGGCCAGCCTGGCTGGTCTGTTGGAGCAGGTGGGTCGTCGTCACGACGAACTGGTGGCCGTGTTGGTGCCCGCCGACGATGCTCGATCCAAGGCTGCGATGGCCCAAGCGGCGCAGCTGGATACCGATCACGACAACTTGGCCTCGGGTATCTACGGCGTGCTGACCAACCTGGCGCAGCTGTGCGACGACGGGGAATCGTTCATCGTACTGCGCGACAGGCTGATGCCCGACGGTCTGGCCGCGGTGGTGAACACGACGTATCGTGGGCAGTCTGGGTACGCCAGTCGGATGCGCCAGACGATGACCACCGAGATGCGCGCGCAGCTGATGTCGATCCCCTTGCCCGACGGCACCTTGCTGGACAAGGTCGAGGCGTGGTTCGACGCAGCCATCGAACTCGGGCAGGTGGAAGAGCGCCGGGCTCGCATCGCAGCCGAGGCCGATCGGGTCGAGAGCGGTCAGGTGCTCAAGGCAAGAAATGAATGGGTTCGTGTGGTCAACGCCCTGGTGGCGCTGGCTCAGCTTTCGGATCTCAGCCCACAGCTCGACGACCTCATCTTTGGCCCCTTGCGCGCCGCTGAAGCGACCGCCGATCTGCGCGCGGCCCGCCGCGTCGTGTCCGCCCGCCGCGCCCACCGCGTTTCCGACGTCGCCCCCAAGGCAGGAACAGTCGCCCCCGAGACGGACTCAGCCGCCTCCGAGGCAAGAACACCGGACAGCACGACCGCTGCGGCCAAGCGGAGCGACGGCACGGGTTGAATGGCTGGCGGGATCTAGCGAACGCTCACTTAGAGGCGAGGCGGGCGGCCCTCGCGGCGCGCCAACGTTGTTTGAGCTTGTCGCCGTGGGTGCGCATGAGCATTTCGGCGGCGAACAGGCCCAGCAAGAGGACCGCCCATTGGGGGGAGGCGTCGACGAGATTGGCTTCGCCGCCGGTTTGGGTCACGACGGCGTTGTCGCTGGCTTGTTGGGGCGGCAGCGTCAGTTCGTCGATATCCAGCACGACCAGGCGATGCTCGAGATTGTCGCCGACTTTGACGGCGTAGCGGCCCGTGACTTCGGGCACGACGTGTTGAGACTCGGTCGAGGCGGCGCCGAGCTTCAAGGGGGCGCCGGAGGGCGCCGTCACTTCGACCTTGGTGTCGACCGGGAACGTCCAGGTGGTCCCCGCGGCGCTCTGTTTGGGGCCGCGGTGGTTGCGGCCGCGCTGCACGACGAGATCGAGCAGGGCGAGGAAGCCGGGGCGCAGCGCGAAGTCGCTCAGTTCGATGGAGGCGGGCAGGCCCACGGTGTACAGCACACCTCGTTGCAAGGGGCGTTCGAACAGCCAGGGCACGCCGTCCTCCCACCGCCCCCGCACGGTTGCGCCGGGCAGATCGGCGGCGTCGAGGCGCACGCGCCCAGTGCGGCCCAGGTTGCCGAGGCTGACCGCTTCATCACCCAGCCACGCCACACTTTCAGTCGCGATGCTCGCCGGGGAGCGCTCCTCCCAGGTGGCCCCGTCGCGGGCGAAGGGTTCGACACTTGCCGCCAGTTGCGTACTGGTGGAGCTGGGCCCGAGCAACGCCAACGCGACGCCGCCTTGTTGTACCCATTGCTCGAGTGCCGAGCGCTCCTCGGGGGACAGACCGGGCGGGTCGTCGACGATCAGGGCGGCGTAGCGTTTGAGATCTTCGGCTGCTTCGGGCAACTCGCCCAGGGGGTGCACGTTGAGACCGGAGTCGAGGGCGTGCAGCGCCTGAACGACCACGGTCGGGCCGCCCGTCACGGCCGACGCCTTGCTGGTGTCGGCGGCCACCGCGATCACCAAGTCGGCCTCGATTTCTCCGGCTTCGGCTTGGTCGTCGCGATCGAGGGCATCCGTGCCCGACAAGCGCACGGCAAGACCCAGCCCCAAGCTGTCGACCTTCAGATCGAGCTTCTGTTCGCCGGCGATGGGTTGCAGCTCCGAGGTCGCTAGCGGTTCGCTCTTGGCCTCACCCAATACGCGCACTTCGAGGCTGCGGCCTCGCGCTGCCTCGGCCGTGGAGCAGCCGACCCTCGCCAGCACGCCGCGTGCGGTGCGCTTGGCTTGTGCGATGCCGCAGTTGTCGACGGCCTGGCGCAACTGAGGCAAGGGCGTCCAAGGTGGGGGGTCGCCCTGGGGGAGCTCGCGCGTGGCCAGGTCGCTGAGCAAGACCACTCGCTTGTCGGCGTGGGGTAGCTCCGCCAGCGCGGCCCGAGCCAACGCTACCGCGCCCGAGACGTCAGTCGAGCGATCGGTCGGTCGCAGTTCATCGAGAGCTTTGCCCGCTGCTCGCAGATCCGTCGAGGCGTTGAGGATCAGGCGTGCCGGAGCCCCCGCACCGATCAGTGCGACCACGTCGCCCTCGCGCGCCGAGTCGAGTAGTTGTTTGGCGCCGCGCACCGCCAGCTCGAAGCGCGTGTTGCCATCGCTCGTCTTGGCGCGCATGCTCTGAGAGTCGTCGACGACGATGGCCAGCGCCACCGACGCGCCCTCGTTGCGATCGACGCTCAGATCGGAGCAGCGCACCAATGGTGTGGCGCCCAGCACGGCGAGCGCCAGTACCATGGCGGCGCGCAGCGCCAACAGCAGTAGATCTTGCAGACGGCTGCGTTGTTGAGACGTCACCAGCAGTGCGGGGACCAGGTGAGCGGGAGGGAACTCGCGCTCTTCGGTCTTGCCACGCCGCAGCAAGTGGGCGAGCACGGGTGCCACCACCAGGGCACCGACGAGCAGGGCCAAGGCGCTGAGGAAGCTCATGCTTGGCGCCCTTCCGCTGCGCGCAGGATCCGTCGCAGTACTTCGTCGGGGGATTCCGTCGTGGTGCACGTGACCACGCGCCCGCCTTGGGCGACCAGGGCCTCTTCCCACTGCCGGCGCTGCTCCTCGAGCGCGTCGAGGTAGCCTGCGCGAGCGAGGGTGGCGTCGGTCTCGACGATGTTGCCGCCGTTGCTGTCGCGCAAACGGATCGCGCCGTCGAAGGGGAACGTCGCTTCGACCGGATCGAGCACGCGGACGGCCAGCGCCATGCGTTGTCGGTTGGACAAGCGGGCGAACTGTTGGGGAGCGTGCCGAGGCAAGTCGACCAGGTCGCTGAGCAAGATCACGACCGAGCCGCGCCCTGCGCGGCGAGCCGTGGGCGCGAGCGCCAGTTCGAAGTCTGCTTCTCGCAGTTTCTCGTCGCCGCCGGGGACCGCGTGCTCCAGCGCCGCCACGACACGTTCAAACGCTTCGCGGCCGCCGCTGGCACCGAGCGCCGTCGCCTGTTTTCCGCCGAGCCAGTCGAGCGAGACGGTATCCCCGGCGGCGACGGTGATGCGCGCCAGTGCAGCGCCCAGCAGCGCCGCGTAGGCGAGCTTGGCCGCCGGGGCTCGATCGCTGCGGTAGGTCATCGATGCGGTCGCATCCATGATCAGACACAGCCGGCGATCGGTGTCGGTCTCGAACTGGCGTACCAGCAACTTGCCATGACGCGCCAGCGCGCGCGTGTCCAGCCGGCGCAGGTCGTCTCCGGGCACGTAGTCGCGGTGTCCGTCGAACTCGATGCCACTGCCGCGGCGGCGGCTGCGATGCACGCCCATGTAGACACCGTCCGCGAGTCGTTGAGAGACCAGGCGCAGCGGCGCGAGACTGCCCCAGTCGAGCAGATCTTTGGGCAGTGCCTGGGTCATGAGGGGCGCTCCACGTCACGCCACGCGCTGCATGGCCGAGTCACTGGGGACAATTGCCGGGTCACGGGGAAGAGCAGAGCGAAAAACACGGTGGGGATCACGGCTCGGATGACGTTTCGCATTACAGAGCGGGGCCTTCACAGGCGGCGATGATCTTCGGGCTGACGTACGTCGGATCCAGATTCGCCTTCGGGTCGTCTTTGCGCCAAGCGGTGCAGGCCTCTTTGGCCAGGCCGACGGCGTCCAGCGCGACGTAGCATTCGAGCAACAGACGGTTGATCTTGGCGCGCTGTCGCTGGGTCAATGGACCTTTGGCGAGAAAGCTCGTGCCGCGATTGACCCCTTGCACGTAATTTGCCTCCCGCACGTCGCGGGCCAACAACTCGAGCTCGCGCTCGACGGATTGCTGCGCGTTGCGTGCGCCGCCACCGAGCTGCAGCTGGTCGAACAGTTGCGCCTCGGCCGCCGCTTGTTTGCCTTTCTCCGTCAGCTCGATGTCGGTGATCGGGATGAGCACGACTTCTCCGCGGACCAAGCGCCGCCCCTTGCGGTCGTTGTATTGGTCGAGCATCCACGCGTTGCGTCGGTCGCCCAAGAACCGGTAGGCGAGCCCGACGATGGTTTCGTCGCCGGTCGCGACGAAGCGCAGGTTGTACGGCACGACCACCTCGGCGTCGACTGGCGGGAACAACCACGCCTTCGAATCGTTGGCGTCGGCCAGGGCGTGCGCGCGGTGGGCGCCCCCCAAGAACGTCTGAGCGAGCCCTTTCCAGGTTTGGCCCTGACTCACTCGCACGTAGGTCAGCGCGGGGATTTCCAAGCGTAGCCCCGGCACGATGCGGACTCCGCCTTCCATGTCCAGGGAGTTGGCGGCGACGAGCAAACGCTCGTGCTGGATCTTGCCGTAGTAGGTTTCCGCGAGCGATGCGAGGCTGTCGCCGGGTTGAACCACGTGGACGAAGGCTTCAGCCGGCATCGCGCAGGCGCCATGGACACCCAGCGCGGCCAGCAACGCAGCCAGCCAACGACCCACTCGGCGCCCCGCTGGGCGGCGAGCCGCGCCGCGACGGGTGACGGCGCATGGACCCGTTCGTCGGACTGTCGGCTCAGTTGTCACGGAGTGGGCCATCGGGTTGCGGGGATGGGGGGCTCGGGTCGGGGACGTCGCTGCGCCGCAGCGCGCCGGCGGCGAGCATACAGAGCAGGGGGCTGATCGTCAGGTGATAGCGGTCGTCACCAAAGAAAATCCCGTGGGTTACGCTCGTCATCAGGACCACGCCCCAGGCGTAGAACGCGACGGCACCGCGTCGCGGAGCTCCGGGCAGTGGTAGCAACGCGAGCAGGGGGGCTGCGACGATCAGCCAGAAGACGGGCGACTGAGGCTGCGCCAGTGCCCACCACGTCCAACCACCGATGACGACGAGCAGGCCGCCTTGCACGACCAGGCCTGCCGTCAATCGCACCTGACGCACTGGCTCGAGCCAAGCGTCCAAGGCGCGTCGCGCCCGTCGTGCCCCGGCCTGCCGCTCGTTGGTCGGAAGGTCGCGTCGCGCAACGCCGCCCGGGGAGGTGGGGATTTCGTTGCGACCGCGCCCGACTGCGACCGCGGCCAGGGTGGCCACGAACATCAGCAGGTTGTGAAAGACGGTCGTGGTGGTGCGCCAAGAATCCTTGCGTGTCTCGGTCCAGCGACCCGGATCCGCTTCACCGAGGTAGCCCACGGCAAAGGACTCGTGGCTGTACGTGTGGGCGAGCTTCGACGGGATCTTGCTGAGCCACGCGAGCGGATCGGCGGCGATGGTGGCCTGGCCGAAATCTCGCCAGCAGCGATCTTGAGCGGCCTGTCCGGGGCCCGGGCAGCCCCACTCGGCTTTGAGCGGCGAAAAGCGCCCGGTCTCGGTGACCGCGCCGATCGCGAGATTCCACCCGCCGTTGGTCGAGATCAGCGCGCAGCCGTCCATCACGCGGCAGTTGCGCACGGTCCACGGCGCGATCGTCAGCAACGCGACCGCGCCGGCGCCAGCGGTGCGCAACGCGGCCTTGCCGAGACTGGGCCAGGCGTGGCGCAAGCTCCAGGCGATCCCCCGCAGCCGCGCACGTGCGTCGTCGAACAGTGCGGGAAGCAGCCACGGCAGCGCGAGCAACGCCGGCGGGCGAACGAGTGCGCCCAAACCCAACACGACCCCCGCCGTGAGCCAAGCCGCAGCGCCGCGAAACTGTACTGTGCACAGGCCGGCGAGCACCAGTGTCAGCGCCGCGAGGGGTTCGGTCATGACCAGGGCCGTGTACAAGATCAGCCCCGGATGCAGCGCGCAAATGGTGCCTGCGAGCTTGGCGCGAACCGGCGACAACCAGTGGCGGGCCAGAGCGAACACGGCAACCGCCGTCGCCGCGCCGATGAAGGCGTTGACCACCGGGGCAACCCACAGCCCTTCGCCGAGCACCTTGTAGATGAGGCCGATGAACCCGCTGTAGCCCACAGGATAGTGGCACCAGGGCTTCCACACCTTCAGGCCGTCGATCACGACGTCTTCGGAGTAGCCGAGCCCTTCGGCGATACGCGTGGCGCCGAAGTGATAGTAGTGCCCGTCCCAAACCGGCTCTCGCGCCCAAGCGATCGCCACGTACAGCCGTGGCAGCAGGGCACCGAGGAACAAGAGCACGGCAAAGCCGGCGTCGCTGCGCAACGTCTCGCTCAGCGTGCGTCGCGCTGTTCCTGCTGATTCTTCCACTCGCGATACCGTTTGAGGTAGGTCCGGCTCACCTGTAGCGGGTCGAGCTTGAGGTACTTGGCCAGTTCGGTGATGAAGCCTCGTAGGTACACGAAAGCCGGGAGCTCTTGCCAGCGCTCTTCTTCGATGGCGCTCAAGTAAGCACGGGAGATCTTCGTGCGCTGGGCGATGTCGTCGATCTCGATACCGCGTGACTCGCGAACCTTGCGCAACAACTCACCGGTGAACACCGACTGCGGCGACAGTTCCCGGGCGAGCTCTTCGCGCAGCAGTGCGCGCTCGGCTTCGAGCGCAGCGTCGCGTTCGGCGCGGTGGCTCTGCGGGGCGTCCTCTTCTTCTGGGAAGGTCGAGACGTCGTAGGCGCGGCGCCGAAGCGGATCGAGCAGGGTGTCTTGCGCCTCGTCGATCAACGCCTGGGCGCGCGGCAACTCGTCGTCCAAGACCAGCGAGGTCAGCGGCAAGCTGCCCGGCGTGTAGATGTCGCGCAGTCGTTTGTGAGCGCGCCGTAGCTCCTCGTCGGATGCCCCGCGATGGGTGAGCAGGACGTCGTAGAGCGTCGGCTCCGGCTTGAGCGTCGGTGCGGGCTCGGCGGGTGGCTCCTGTTTACGCGCGACCAGGCCCAAGATTCGGCGCGAGATGCGCTCGATGTTTCGCGCGCTCTTGCTGGTCGGGTTGTCGATCAACAACGGGCGTCGGCGGACGCCGCTGAGCCAAACCGTGTCGTCGCGCTCGATGTGTCCGGTGTAATCCAGCCGCACGCCCAGGTAGCGTTCGGCCATGTCGTGCAAGGCGTGCCCCAGCTCCGTGTCCGCGCGCGAGCGCGCGTTGTTCAAGATCAGGCGCGGGTGCAGCTGGCTCAACTCCCGCGCTGCGATCTCTGCGAGCCCCGTGTCGAAGCGCGTCAGGGTGCGCACGAGCTCTTGCGGCGAAGGCACGGGGGGCAGCGTGAGCAGCGCGCGTTCCAACAGGCGCAGGTGAAACTTGTCTTGCATCAACGTGCGCCGCATGCGGCGCAAGAACAGCCCGCGCACGAAGCGGTATGCCCCTTCCACCGCGGGGGGATCGGGCGAGCACATCAACATGCCCAAATCCGCCGACAGAAACAGGTCGAGGGACGACGTGGCCGTGCCCGCGCCCAGGTCCAAAAGCACGTAGTCGACGTCTTGTTGACGCAGGTTGCGCGCCCAGCGCGGTTTGCGCCCGGGCCGAAGCGGCGCGGTCCCCGTGAAGCCGTAGATCTGTGGCAGCAACTTGAGCCCGGGGATCGGCGTGGGCACGACGGCAAATTCGTCGATCTCGGCGACGCCTTCTTCGAGGTTCGGTGTTGGCAACGGCAGGTCGAGCATGGTGTGCAACGCCGCGCCGGTGGGGCTTGCGTCGACCAACAACACGCTGCGACCGAGTTGCGCCAAGTACACGGCCAGGTTGACGACCATCACGCTCGTGCCGACGCCCCCGCGCGTGCCGGCGACGGCGAGCAGGTGACGAACGCCGGGCGGCGGCGCGGACGGGGGAGGACTCTGGGTCCACGACGGGGGCTGGCTGGGGCGCATTCGGTTGAGGGCTACCAACTTGCTCACGGCTCCGCTAGTCTCCCCACATGCTCCGATCGCGTCTCGGACGGTTAGCGTCCTCGATCCGCCGCTTTCTGGCTCCAATGACTCCCGCGCGCCGTGCGGACGCAACCGGCCTTGGCCGACAGAAGGCGATGGCCTGGGCATCTGCTACGATCCGGCGGCGCATCGCCGCGGCCGTTTTGGTAGCCTCGCCGCTGGCGCTCGCTGCCTGCCAGAGCCAGACGACGGCCAAGGGCGAGCAGCCGACCGCTGTGGCCCCAAAATCCGTCGAGCTGCCGGGGGTCGATACGTCGCAACTGACCGCCCGTGAAAAAGAGCAATGGTCGGCCTACGTGACCGAGTTGTTGGCCCCGTGTTCGGATCAGCCGGTGAGTCTGGCCCAGTGTGTGACCGACAAGCGGGACTGTGACACGTGTGTTCCAGCGGCGAAGTTCCTCAGCAACCAGGTGACCAAAGGTAAGACGCGTTCTCAGGCCGAGGCAGCCTACCGCGCGCGCTTCTCCCCTGATGAGGTCAAAGAGATCGACATCGGTGATTCACCGAGCAAGGGCGCCAGCGATCCCGTCGTCACCATCGTCGAGTGGGCGGACTTCGAGTGTCCGTTCTGCGGTATGGCGTCCCCGGCGCTGGGCAAGATCGTCAAACAGTACGGGGACAAGGTTCGCATCGTCTTCAAGAACTACCCGCTCAGTTCGCACGAGCATTCCGAAGAGGCGGCCCGCGCGGCCGTGGCCGCGGGCATGCAAGGCAAGTTCTGGCAACTACACGACCTGATGTTCGCCAACCAGCAGCAGTTGGACGAGAAGGGGATCGAAGGTCTCGCCAAGCAGGTGGGGCTGGATCTGGTGAAGTTCAAGGCCGATCAGAAGAGCGAAGCGGTGGCTGACTCGGTCGCGGCCGACCGCAAACAAGCCGAGAAGCTCGGCTTGCGCGGCACACCGATGATTTACATCAACGGTCGCTACTTCGACTTGGAGAAGTTCGATTTGGCCGAGGATCTCGAGCCGTGGATCCAGCTCGAGGCCGAGCTGCGCACGGGGCGCCCCGCCACGGCCAAGGTTGCGGCCTCCAGTGCGCCGTCTGGCACAAGCAGCGCGCCGGTTGCCAGTGCGGCCTCTGATAAACCAGAGCAATCAGAGAAACCAGCCCCGAAGGGTAACCGTGACGAGGCCAAGGCGGGGGGAGCCAAAGACGCGCCCGCGGCCGCGACGGTTCGCCCCCACGAGTCGGCGGGACAAGGGGGCTGATTGCGCTTCAGTTTCGAAGGGCAGGGGTGCTTCCCGACGGGCAAGCACTACCCCGGCATAGCTCACCTGATGAAGGTTGCGGCAGCCGGCGTCGCGGACGAGTTCGACGCGCAGACGCCGCTCAGTGAATTGCCCCTGGTATCCCTCGACACCGAAACGACGGGCACGGACGCTGCCAATGATCGCATCGTCGAGATCGCCTGTGTGCGTTTCGAGGGCGGAAAGATCGTCAGCAGTCTGGATTGGCTGATCAATCCCGAACGACCCATTCCCAAGGAGGCCTCCGACGTGCACGGGATCCTCGACGCGGACGTCGCGGACAAGCCCACCTTCGCCCAGGCCTTGCCGGAGATCATCGAGGCCCTGCGCGGAGCTGTGCCCGTCGCTTACAACGCTGAGTTCGACCAGCGCTTCGTGCTCGAGGAGATCAAGCGCAGTGGGGTGAAGGTCGCTGATCCGCCACCCGCGGCGCGTCCGCGCGTGCGCTGGATCGATCCGTTGATCTGGGCGCGCGAGCTACACGCTGACGCCAAGAGCAAGGCGCTGGGTGCCATGGCGGAGTTGCTCGGCGTGGAATTGCAGAACGCTCACCGTGCCACGGACGACGCGGCGGCGGCCGGTATGGTGCTCGGTAGGTTCTTCGAAGACAAGCGTGTGCCGCAGACTTACGCGGCGTTCTTGCAGGAGCAGCAGCGCCTGGCGCGTGTGCAGAGTGAACAACGCCAGTACTGGCGTAACGGCTGAAGCGCGCCCGAACGCTCCACAGTCGCCCGGCGCCTTGCGCAGTGGTTGCTGCTCGAGCCTTCCGTGCCTATCATCGGCCCGGTTCCAGGTGTCTCTGAAGAAGGTGCAACTCATGGCGGATGCAGCAGTTCCGAGGGTCGACCGGGTTTGGAAGTGGGTGCGCTGTGGCGTGCCGATGTTGGCGTTGCTCGGCTCGGCCTCGTCCGTGACGTCGTGCTACCGGTGTTGCGAGGTGCTGCCCAAAGGCGCCTCACCCGACTACGCCCCGACACTGTTCGACGACATGTCCTCGCCCGGGCGTCGTACACCCGATGGATTTGCCGAAGCCTGGCCGCGGTATGTCGCTGCCTGCCAGAGCGCCGGAGCCTGCCCGCAGGAGCCCGAAAGTGTCGGGCACGTGGCGGCGAGCTTGCGCCGCTACCCGATGAAGGTTCGCCCGTTGGGCGCAACGGGCAAGGGCTGGTCCCGTCACACGCCGTGCGCCGAGGAAGTGACCGAATTGATGGACAAGGCGTTCTCGCCGCCTCTGGATCTGGACGGGATCGAGATCGACGCTCACGCGCGCTTCGAGAGTCAGCCCGACCAGTGCTCGACGGTCGAGGATCAGTGCGCGTTCGTCTTACACGACGATCTGCCGCGAACGATCTTCGATCTGCCGAACTCGGACGGGGCGCAGTATCTGGAGCGCAACTCGCTGGTCAACGTGCTGCAACACTTCGGCGAGCACTACGCGGCCGAGGGGCGCAAGGTCTATCTCGAGCTCAAGCAACCCGTGGACTGCTGGGCGGGAGGGGTTAGCCCCGGGGGCGCCTGTGCGCGGCGTATCGAGTCGGTGGTGCGTCAGGCGGCGGCCGTCAACGAGCAGGGGCAACTGCACGAAGGGTTGCAGTTCGTGTCGTTTTCGCGCGCGGTGCTCGAGACGGCCCGCTCTGAAGCGTCCAAGACGAACCTCGACGGGCACGTCGGCTACTACCTCATCACCGGGGTTGGAGCGAAGAGCAACGGCAGTGCCTGCCAGCTCGTTGCGGGCATGTCTCGCCCCGTCGATCGCGTGCGCGACGCTGATCGCGACTGGATGACGAACACGGAGTGGCTGACGGGGATCTGGCTTTCGCCGCGCTGTTATCGAGAGGGGGTCGACGAGCTGGTGCAGATCAACCTCGCTCGCGCCGATGCGGGGAAGCCGGCGCTCGACATTGGGGTATCGACCTATCAGCAGTCGGAGGATTCGCTGCTGCACTGGGTTGGGCAACGGATGAAGCCCGGTCCGGGCGTGCCTCGGTTGCAGAGTTACATCTTCGACATCGACGATTGAGTGCGCGCCGCTCGCTCGTCGCGAGGGCACGCGCGGTGGGTCGTCTCGTGTTTGCTACGGTGCTGTGACGACGGGGCGAGGCTTGGCCGGAGGAAACGAGCGGACGCTGAACGGGTTGTGCTGCTCGCGTGGGCCGGTTGCGACTCGATGTGACGCATCCGCGCGCTTCGGCTCGTGTTTGGGACCGCTTTCGCTGTGCATTTTCGTCGGGATCGGCGGTGTGTGGCGCGTTCCGACGTCACCGCGCGGCGAGTGAGCACATTTTGCCGTCCGATGGCGTCGCCAAGCCGAGCTCGTCGTGGCAGCATAGCGACGTTCCATGACACCTGGCCTCACACAGATTCTGATCATAGCGCTCATCGTCATTCTGCTCTTCGGCGCGAGTCGACTGAGTGAGATTGGAAAAGGGCTCGGCGAAGGGATTCGGAGTTTCAAGAAGGGCCTCGACGACGCCAATGAACCCCCGCCGGACGACAGCGGCGATGCTTTGCCCAAGCAAGGTGCGGATGCCGTCGCCTCTCCGCAATCCCCGAGTGAGCCCGAGCCCGCCAAGCGAACCGAAGAGGCATGAGCGTTCCTTCGAAACAGCCCACGCCCTCCAGGACGCATCGCGCGGCGTCGCGTCGTCAACGCTTCAAGTTCTCGGTTTCTGCGCGTTGAGAGCTGCGCGCACCCCCTCGCCGTACGCGGGATCGACCTCGTCGAAGTGAGCGAGCTGTCGCTCGATGATCGATTGAGGAACCCCGACCATCGACGCGGCGATATTGCTGAAGAGCCGTGACCGCTGTCCGTCGTCGAACAATCGAAACAGGGCGCGCGGTTGGCTGTAGTCGTCGTTGCCGGTTCGGTGATCGTGGCGTGCCACGTCGCCTCGGACACTCAGTGGCGGTTCCGCGACGTGCGGGTCTTGCACGGCCCCACCCATCGAGTTGGGTTCGTAGTAGGCGTCGCTGCTACCGGTCTTGCTGCCGAAGAAGTTCATGCTGCCATCTTTGTGGTAGTGGTGAACGGGGCAGCGCGGTGCGTTGACGGGGAGCGCCTCGTAGTGGGTGCCGAGGCGGTAGCGGTGCGCATCGGCGTAGGCGAAGATCCGCGCCTGCAGCATCTTGTCCGGTGAAAAGCCGATGCCAGGTACGACGTTCGACGGTGAGAACGCCGCTTGCTCGATCTCGGCGAAGTAGTTTTCCGGATTCCGGTTCAGCTCGAGCACGCCCACTTCGACCAAGGGGTAGTCGGAGTGGGGCCACACCTTGGTCAAGTCGAACGGATTGTACGGCACCTTCTCGACGTCGGCTTCGGGCATCAGCTGCACGTACATCTTCCAGCCAGGGAATTGCCCTCGCTCGATGCTGCCGTACAGCGCCTCTTGGTACGATTCGCGGCTGCCGCCGATCACCTCAGCCGATTCGGCGTTCGTGAAGTGGCGATGGCCCTGCATCGTCTTGAAGTGAAACTTCACCCAAGTTCGTTCGCCTGCCGCGTTGTACAGAGAGAAGGTGTGCGAGCCATAGCCGTTCATGTGCATCGGTGAGACGGGCAGACCACGATCAGACATCAAGATGGTGATTTGGTGGAGGCTTTCGGGAGAGAGCGACCAGAAATCCCACATCGCCGTCGGTGACCGTAGATTCGTTCGCGGATGCCGCTTCTGGGTGTGGATGAAGTCGGGGAATTTGTACGGGTCGCGGATGAAGAAGACGGGCGTGTTGTTACCCACCAGATCCCAGTTCCCTTCCGGCGTGTAGAACTTGACGGCGAAGCCGCGCACGTCGCGCTCGGCGTCAGCGGCTCCTCGTTCGCCGGCGACCGTTGAAAATCGAAGCAGCAGATCCGTCTTGGCGCCGGGCTGGAGGCATTGGGCCAGCGTGTACTTGGAAATGTCGCCGGTCACCTGAAGCGAGCCGTAGGCGCCCCAACCCTTGGCGTGTACGACGCGCTCGGGAATGCGTTCGCGGTTCTGGTGAGCGAGCTTTTCCAGCAGCTGGTAGTCCTGCAATAGTGCCGGTCCGCGGGGACCGGCGGTGAGTGTGTTCTGGTTGTCGGCGATCGGGGCTCCGCCGGTGGTGGTCAGTCGCGGGGCATTGGAGTTGTCGTTATTCATGGCTTGGGTCCTTCCTGCCTTGGGTCGTTGGCTGGCGAGCCGTGGGCTCGCCGCGTGAGAGGCTTGTCTTGGAAGGAGCGTGGCGCTGCACGCTGATAGCGTCCAATACCAATTTTGTCTCGGTGCGATAGGTTTGGGCTATCTGTAGGGCTCAACTATCAACGAGATAGTTCGATGTTATCGGGCGCGATGCCGGCCACGTCACGGTGCGAGGCGATGGTGAACCCAGCGTGGTCCCATTCGTTCGTAGCGGTGCCGTTCGGCCAAGCGATGCGGGTGGCTCTGCCACAGTTCGATGGCGGCGATCGTCAATTCGTAACCACCCCAGTGCGGCGGGCGCTCGAGCGCAACGCCGCCGTCGGCCATCTGCTTCAGCATCTTTGCATGTTCGCTGCGCAACGCCGAAAACGACGTCAGCGGTCGGGACTGCGCGCTCAGTACTGCCGTTACGCGACTGCCCTCGGGGCGGCTGTGAAAGTATGCGTCGGAAGCCTCTGGCGCCACGTGGTGAACGGCGCCTTCGAGACGTACTTGGCGTCTCAGACTGTGCCAGTAGAACACCGCGGCGACGTTCGGGTTGGCCGCGAGTTCCTGGCCTTTGCGACTTTCGTGGTTCGTGAAGAACCGAAACTCGCCCCCCTCACCGGGGCGGTAGGAGAGCATGCGGGCGCTCGGGCGTCCCGCCGTGTTCACACTGGCGAGCACGAAACGATCGAAGAGCGGATCGTCCGCGGTTCGCGCTGCCTCGTGCCAGCGTGCGAAAGTCGCCAGCGGGTCGTCAACGGGCATGGGGGTGGACATCGTCGGTCAATCCAAACCGTTCACGCAAGGTCGTCCCCAAAACCGCCAAGGCTCCGCGCAGCGCGACGGGTTCGAAGAACGCAAAGCCGACGCGAAACCCATGCAAGTGCGCGTCGTCGTAGAAGTGGTCGGCGGCCGTCGAGATCGAGATGCCTTGCTGCTGCAACGAGTCGCTCAAACGGTTCAAGTTCACGGTTCGCGGAAGGTCGAGCCACAGCGTCGGACCGCCGCCGGGTTGACTGAAGCGCACCACTGGCGGCAACAACTCCCAGAGGCTCTCGAGACAGAGCCGATAGCGATTGTCGAGCTCCTGGTGCAGACGTGACAGGTGGGTGTCGTAGTAGCCGCGGTCAATGAACTCGTTGAGCGCGGCCTCGGTCAGGCCTGCGTTGCCCAGCGTGGAGATCCGCTTCGCGGCGACCAACGTGTCGCGTGTCTCGGGAGGGGCTACGAGGTAGCCCAGGCGCAGTGCGGGCCAGAGCTTTTTGGTGAACGAGTTGACGTAGAGCACGTTTCGTCCGCCCAGCGCCCGTAGCGTCGGACGATACTCGGTGCCGGACAGCATGTCCGAACCCCAGTCGTCCTCCAACAATGCGAATCCGTAGCGCTCGGACAGCTCCAGCAGCTTCTCCAGTTCTGGCGTCGAGTACGAGTATCCCGTGGGATTTTGGTAGCTGGTGATCACGTACAGCAGTGACGGCTTGCGCTCGGCGATCAGCGTTTCCCAGCGCTCGAGATCGATGCTCCCGAACGGATCGAGTGGCAGTCCGAACGGCCTGCAACCCAAGTTCTCGAAAAGCCGCCGCGCGTACGAGTAGACTGGGTTTTCAGTGGCGACGTTTCTGTCCTGCAGAGAACGGGCGACGATGTCCAAGGCTTGCTGCGACCCCGTCGTCATGATCACGTCGTCGGCATCGACGTCCATGCCGCGCGCCCGCAGCCGCGCGGCGATGGTTTCGCGCAACGCCGGCAGGCCGTGCGGGTCGTAGAAGGGGCGGAGCCCGGGGGCGCTGAGCACACTGCGAATACAGTCTTCGAGCTGCTGCTTCGGCAGGATCTCCGGTTGGATGAAAACCGTGCTCAACTCGATCCGGTCGCGCCGAATGGGCTGTGGGGCGGGCATGCGGATCGGGGCGAGCCGCGGCGGACTCGGCTCCCGCACGGGTTCGATGTCCAGCACCTCCGGCCGCGTGGCGACGAACACCCCTTCGCGGATCCGAGTCTCCAGCAGCCCTCGGGCGACCAATTCGTCGTAGGCTGCTTGCGCCGTGTTCTTCGAGATGCCGAATTGATGCTCCAACGCGCGAACGGGGGGCAGCCGCATGCCCGCTCGGAGTTGGCCCGAAGTCACTGAGCGGGCGACTTCGCGCACGATGTCGTGACTGCCGACGCGGCTTCCTGCCCGCTCGGCCCGGACGTTCAGCGCGACGTAGGGTGCTTTCGCCATGATGCGGTCATGTTTAGCTCGGTCCGTGGTTCCGTACGAGGGACAGCTCGGCTTCCGGGGGTGGGACAGCGCCCCTCGTGCAGCGCCTGCGCTCCGGCTTCGTAACGCCCCGCTGCGACAGACGCCGCTCTGAGGCGCATCGATGGTGGCTGATGTGTTGGCGGCACTCAGCTGGAAATCGAGGCAACTGTTCGGCGCGCGTTTTGATTCCCCGCTTGCGCTGCGCTTCGACATTTTCGACGTGTGGGGCGCATCGGGCGGGTGCATCACTCTTCGTCCGACTGGAACTGGCGCACAAATGTGCGACTGCTATCGCAATCGCGCGGGCCCCGTGGCATGCACCTGCCGTGGTTCAGTTTTCGTCGCACTCCGGCGCGCGCCGGAGCCCTTCTTGCCAGGCCCCGCAGGCGCGTGGCCGGTCCCTCGCCGGGGTTTTGATGGGCCTGGTCGTCACCGTCTCTCTGGGTGCCTGTGATTCGAAGAACCAGAGCTCTGCCTCCAGCCAAGCGCCGCCATCAACGCCACTGGTTGACACGGCGTCGCCACTGGCCGTCGGATCCGCGCCCGTCGTAACCTCAGCCGCCAGCACGACCATCATGAGCAATGCGGGTTCAGGCACTGGAGCCGCGGGCGCCGGGCACCAACAGGGCGCCGCGCTCTACGCGAAGTACTGCCAGCTTTGCCACGCTCCTGACGGGACGGGTTACGCCGCCGACAATGCGCCGTCGCTGGTCAGTGACAGCTTCTTGCGCGGGGCCAGCGACGAGTTCATCGCTGCTGCCATCCGCCTGGGGCGGCCAGATACCGCCATGGCGGCCTACGGTACCGTGCGCGGCGGGCCGATGAACGATGCACAAATCCGCCAGCTCGTGAGCTACCTGCGCAGTCTCGGCCCCGCGCACGGGAGCCTCGATGAGAAGGCGGTAACCGGAAACCCGCAGCGGGGGTTGGGGATCTACGTCGCCCAATGTCAGTCGTGCCATGGGGCGGACAACGAGCGGGGCAAGGCCCCATCTCTGCACAACCGCGAGTTCTTGGCTGCCGCAACGCCGGGCTTCCTGCGTCACGCGATCATCGAGGGCCGTCCACCGACGCCGATGCAACCGTTCGCAGGCAGGCTGACTCCCGGCCAAATCGAGGATGTCGTGGCCTATTTGCGTAGCCTGGCGCCGCCACCGACGACGAGAGAGAGCTTGGCCGCGCAGGTGCCCGACGACTTGCCGTTGGTGATCAACCCCCAGGGTAAACATCCGTCGTTCACCCTGCGCGATAAGAGGTTCGTCAGCGCAGCCCAGGTGAAACGAGCCCTGGCTGAAAAGCGCCGGCTGGTGCTCGTCGACGCTCGGTCTCCCGCCGACTGGTTGCTGTTTCACATTCCAGGGTCTGTTCCGATCCCGTACTACGACACCAAGCGGCTCTCTCAGATCCCCAAAGACGACACTTGGGTGGTGGCCTACTGCGCCTGTCCTCATCACGCGTCGGGCGAGGTGGTCGATGCCTTGCGCCGCCAGGGTTACAAGAACACGGCGGTCCTCGACGAGGGGATCCTGTATTGGAAGGATCACGGCTTTCCCCTGGACGGTCGCGACGTGATGCGTAAGGGCAAGCCCGCCAAGCCCTGACCACGATGGTCGCCGCGGCCAAATGTCACAGCCGACCGAAACGACAGACACCTGAGAACCCCCCGCGTTTCCGAGGAGTCATCGTCCGCGCGTAATGCGCGATCGAATGGATCGCGTCGCGTGATGTCCCGCTCGGAACCGTCCGTCGACCTTTTCGCCACGGATGAGAAATGCTCGCCACAGATGCGATGACTCGCCGAGCGCATCCGGGCAAACTCGGCGCCCGATGAAGGTTCGCTCAATCCCGTACCTGTTCCTCCTTCCATTTCTCTGCGGTGTTGCGTGTTCGACTGCGCCCAGCGCCGAGCCAGCCGTGCCGTCCCAGCAAAGTCCGGCCGAACCCCAACCCCTCGGGCCACCCCTCCACCCCCCGACCCAGGGCGCCTACGCCACGGGCAAATACCGCAATCTGTTCGTGGAACTCGGCAAGCCCGCCGACGAAGTCGAGGCAAAGCTTCAAGAAGGGTATGCGGAGCTATTCCACGGCGAGCCCCAGAACGCCGCTGTGATGTTCGAAGCGGGCAGCAATGAAGACGGGCCGCTGGCGTACATCAAAGACATCGGCAACGACGACGTCCGTTCGGAAGGCATGTCGTACGCGATGATGATCGCCGTGCAGATGGACCAGAAGCAGGATTTCGACGCGCTGTGGAACTGGGCCAGGACGTACATGTACCACAGCGACCCGAAGCACCCGGTGTACGGGTACTTCTCGTGGCAAATGCGGCCCGATGGCACTGCCATCGACGAGATGCCCGCTCCCGATGGCGAAGAGTACATCGCCACTGCCCTGTTCTTCGCCGCCCACCGGTGGCAAAGCGGAAGCGGCATCTACGATTACGCAAAAGAAGCGCGGCAACTGCTCGACCACATGAAAAATCGCGAACCCATCACGGGTAAGGTGAACGGTGATCGCGAAACCACAGCCGTGGCATTGTTCAACCCGGAGCACAAGATGGTGCGGTTCACGCCGGATCAGGGCAACTTCGAGGTGAACGGCGATCACACGGACCCGTCGTATCACTTGCCGGCGTTCTACGAACTGTGGGCATTGTGGGGCCCAGAGGCAGACCGCGCCTTTTGGGCAGACGCGGCCCAGGCCAGCCGCGACTTTTTTCAAGCCGCCGCGCACCCGGAGACTGGGTTGTCGCCGGACTACGCGAACTTCGATGGCACGCCCAAGGCGGCGTCGTGGGATCCGAACACCGTGCAGTTTCGCTACGACTCGTGGCGAACGATCATGAATTGGGCCGTCGACGCGGCCTGGTGGGCGAAGGATCCCCGCGAAATCGAACTGTGCGACCGCCTGCTCGCGTTTTTTGCAGAAATTGGCACGAGCTATCCCAATCTGTATCAAATCGACGGGACGCCAGCGAGCCAAAGCTCGTCGTTGGGTCTGGCGGCGACCAACGCGGTTGGAGCACTTGCGGCAACGCACCCTCGCGCTTGGCAATACGTCGACAACCTGTACAAGCGACCGGTGCCGAGCGGCAAGTGGCGCTACTACGACGGCATGCTGTACATGCTCTCGATGCTCCACGTCAGTGGCAACTTCCGGATCTACGCACCCGCGGTGCCGCCCGCAGGATGACGCCGGTGGTATCCGTGCGATTTCGGTGGTGGGCTTTGATCGCGATGGCGACGGCGACGACCAACTGTTCTTCCGGATCAGCAGAGCGCGAGGAAGGGATACCCGTCGTCGTGCCAACCGCAGCAGCCCCAGCACCGACGACGCCAGCCGACGCCGATTGTGCGCCCGCGATCGAAGCGCCCTCGACGACGCTCGCCGAAGCGTTTGCTCCGCATTTCAAGATCGGTGCAGCCGTCAGCACCGCCGCTTTCGGTGGCGCGGATCCATCGGCCGCAATTCTCGTTCAGCAGCAGTTCAACCAGTTGTCGGCCGAGAACGTGCTCAAGTGGAGTGGAGTTCACCCTCAACGCGATGTCTATCAGTTCACCGACACTGATCGATACGTCGAGTTCGGGGAGCAAACCGGGATGCAGATCCACGGGCACGTGCTCGTCTGGCACCAGCAGGTTCCCGATTGGGTGTTCGAGCAGGACGGCGGAGGCACGATCGAAGCCGACGCGTTGTGGCAGCGGCTCGAGGAGCACATCACCATGGTCGCGGGGCGTTACGGGGGACGCATCAAGTACTGGGACGTCGTCAACGAGGCGTTCAACGACGATGGGTCGTTGCGCGACACCCCCTGGCGGCGCATCTTGGGCGACGACTACCTCGCAGAAGTCTTCGCGTTGGCGGACCGGCTGCTCCCCGATTCGCGACTGGTGTACAACGATTACAGCATGTTCCTGCCCGGCAAGCGGGACGCTGCGATCCGTCTCGTCAAAGACCTGCGTGAGCGGGGCATCCGCATCGACGCGGTTGGGCTGCAGGGGCACTACAATCTCAAGCGGCCGTATCCTGAGGAGGTAGAGTCCACGTTGCAGCTGTTTGCCGAAGCGCAGATTCCGGTGCTCATCACCGAGCTCGATCTGGATGTCCTGCCTTCGGAACGGGACGTGCAAGGTGCCGATCTAGACGATACGCAGGCCGCATCGGCCGCGCTCAACCCCTATCCCGTGTGTCTGCCTCCCGAAGCGGACGCAGCAATTGCTGCCCACTGGGGTTTGTTGTTCGACATATTCGTGAAGTACGCCGACGGGATCGAGAGCATCACGTTCTGGGGGGTCTCCGACCGCTACTCGTGGCTCAACGACTGGCCCGTGCGGGGACGCCGCAACTACGCGTTGCTCTTCGATCGCGAATTGAAACCCAAATCCAGCTTGCTTCAGGTTCTGCAGAGCGCATCGGCTACGACGGAGTCGGTTGCGGGTGAATAGCTCCGAACGGCGTCCGGCACGGGAAGAGCCGCGTGAGCTCGCCGAATTCGTGCACCGCATGGAGTGGAGCTGACGGGGCCGGACTCGCTCCCCAGACGGGCGGGGCGACGTCGACGAGGGGTGGAGCGTTCCAGTCAATCCTGCTGCGTGGAGTGCTGTTGAGGTTCGGCGCGAGGGGCGTCGACCGGTTCTCGGGAGGATCGACGACTGGACGCGTGGAGAACGCCGAACGGCTCAATTGGATCGCGCCCGAAATGTTCAGGGTGCCAGCGCTTCTTCGAGGATGCTCGTGTCGATCAGCGTTGCCAGCTCGTCTCGCGGTCTGGGTTGGCGCCCCTGCCGCGCCGCCAGCCACACTTCTTCGTCCGTCATCACATCCAACAGGTCGGGTGCCAGCGTGCCCTTGTACTCCTGAATGAACCAGGACCGCTCGATGAGATCCGGGGCGAAGCCCATTTCGCGTTCCATGATGGGCCAGACGCTCTGAGGGTCGTTGGTGACTCGATCAGCGGCGACGATCAGCGTCTTGACGAATGCAACGATGGCGGCGCGTTTGTCGGGATCGGCGAGATTCTCGGCGGTGGTGTTGACGTTGACCATTTCCCGATAAGCCGCTCGGTCTCGGAATTCGATGGCGTCGTCACCGAGCAAGTCCACGGCGCGTTGAGGATCCGGCTCCCAGGCAGACACCGCGTCGAGCGAGCCGTTGGCGAGTTGCTGAGGCACGTTCGTCGCGAATCCTCCCCCCGGGTTGAGGTTGATGTCTGATTCGCTCAATCCCACCGTGGCCAGCATGCGGTGCAGAAAGTAGGCGGCGGACGTCTCGTTGATCGCGCTGACGTTCTTTCCGGCGAGGTCGGCGAGTGTTTCGATGCCGGCGGAGCGGCGGGCCACGATCCGGTAGTAGCTCTCACACACCGTGAACACGATGCGTAGGTTGGGATTGTCCAACGAGAAACGCAGCGCCACGGTATCGGCGTTGGTCGCGACCAGTGCTTGGTTCTCGTTGAACAGGTCGGCCATGCCACCGCTGCGTACGGTGAGGTTTCCCGGGTATACGTTGTCGGCTGCGAGCACCACCGGAGCCATCTCCAGTGTTTCCACGTGACTGAAGACCTCGATGTCCGGGGCTGGCCCGCCGAGCTCTGGCAGCGGATTGGGGTTTGGGGCAGGTGGGCCGGCATCCAGCGGAGGGAGGGGCGTCGAAGCGTCGGTGATGCCTTCCCCGAGTGCAGGGTTGGTTCCTGCATCTGGCAGCAGCGTCGGCGAACTCGACGGCACACCCGTGCTCCCTTGCGGAGGAGTCGAGGTGGGGAGATCAGTCGTTGGCGAAGTGTCGCTCGGAACGGCCGTGTCATCAGTCGTGATGGGCGCGGTCGCAACGGCTGCTGAGACGTTGGTTGCTCCGGGGTGCGCCGTGGTGGGATCCGCGACGATTGCCGCAGCAGAAGGCGCAGGCGCGGGCGTCGAGGAGGAGGGCATCGCGCTGGGAGCGCCGACGATTGGCGCCATCTCGCCGTTTGTTTCCTTTTGGCCGCACGCAATAGACAAGAAGATCGTGACCATGAGCCAGGTCGGAGCGATTCGCATCAGGAGTTCCCTCTCGCAGTGCCCGCGGGGCGCGACGTCGGTGCACACCAACAGTTCCGCGCGGCGAGCTGAGCGGCACTCTACCGATCGATTGGGACGGTTGGCACGCCTTCCTCTTCGATTGGCACCATTTTCGCCGATCTGCACTGTCGCTGCACGTCGCTTGCTTCACATTGGCGATGAAGCACTCCGTGGGATTCACAACCGCGTCTCATGAACGGGTTGGCGAGGTTCCGGATTGCCGGGCCAGGATTCTCGTTCGCGCCGTTGGGCTCGGGCAACGTCCCGTCAGCCATCGAACTCGGCGAGCAACGTTTCCAAGTAACGCGCCGCATCCGGTGCGTTCTCACGAGGCGCCCAGGTGGCGAACTCCTTGTCGGTTTCAGGATCCCAAGGTCCGGGCTTGACTTCGAAACACACGGCACTCGGCGTCAGCGCGGCGACCGTGTGCCAGGCGCCGGCTGGAATGTCGACCCCAACGATGCCTCGGCGTCCGAGTGCCACGCGGCTGAGAACCGCACCCGATTCGTCGAAGATCCAAACACCGATCTCGCCGTGCAACACGATGAAGCTCTCGTCTTTGGGCGGCGTGACGTGTCGATGTGGCGCGCAGTAAGAGCCGCGCATCATTGCGTTGAGGAAACGGTGGGGATTGTCGCTTGGGGCGTGATGGAAGTTGTAGTTGGTGCGACGGCGGGGCGATGCTTGGGCCGTCTCGACCAGCTCTCGTAGCAACGTGTCGTCGATGGTTCGAAGCCCAGCGGTCGCCGATGTTGCAGTCATTGCACGGGAGGGTAGCGCAAACCGCCCTGGGGGGGACGCCCGTCGGCTAAGAGTAGAGCGCCACGATGGCTTTGCAGCGACCGTGTTCCAGCACTGGAATCGCGACGAGTTTCGTCAGATCCGACGGGCCGCCCCCAATGGCGCCCCGAGGAAGGTCATCACCGATCGTCGGCACGCCGGTCAGCAGGACTCGACCGAGAGTCCCCTGCTTGGGAGCGATGTACGTGGTGGCGTAGGCTGCCGCCAGATCTTTGCCCGACCCCGAGTAGCCCGAGTGGAACCTCAATCCGCCTTCGGTGTCGGGGGTCCACACTTCGATCTGACGTGCGATCGGTGTGCCTTTGGCCGACAAGAACGTCATCACGAAGACCTGCATGGGGTCGTGGAAGACGGGCAGTCCGAGGCCGGTCGTGATGCCTGCTTTCTGAGCCCCCTGAAATCGGATGAAACGATGACTGCGCCCCAAGTCGTTCATCACGATGGGCATGCCGCTTTGCCAAACCTCGCCCGGTAACCCCGTTCCGGGACGGAAGGATGTGTAGCGAGCCAGACTGGCGAAGTGATCGAGACTCCCGAAGTAGCCGTCGCGCATGACCAGGTCGTGGCTGCGGGCGGTATCACAATGCCAGATCTCGATTGCTCCCACGCTCTGGGCGTCGTCGCCACACAAGAACACCGCGACGCCCGTCAGGTAGTCGCCAGCGAAGACCGGCAGCGCAATGCCCGTCGTGATGCCGGCGCGCTTCGCCGCATCACCGCGTCGGAAGTAAGTGTCGTCCGACTTCATCAGAACGGGATGCCCCAACTCCCAAGCCCTGCCGGGCAAGCCCTGCCCGTAGTTGAAGACCTGACCACGGCTGG
>QJWJ01000374.1 GCA_003235365.1 Deltaproteobacteria bacterium | reverse complement strand
GTACAAGGTCGCTTTACTGCACCTGCGGTGCGGTCTTCATTTGACATGTTGCTACCTCAGATCTTCAGAGTTGCTGTTGCCTGTGAACGCTACGCT
The DNA here is from genome assembly GCA_003235365.1 of Deltaproteobacteria bacterium. Classification (GTDB taxonomy): domain Bacteria; phylum Myxococcota_A; class Polyangia; order Polyangiales; family Polyangiaceae; genus SZUA-265. The sequence goes on along the minus strand of QJWJ01000374.1, from coordinate 7,261 downwards.
GACTCAGTCGAGGTCCAGCTCGTCGTCATCGTCATCGTCGTCGTCGTCATCCGTGTCGTCCGACGTCTCGTTGCCCAGCTCTTCGTCGAGCATCTTCTGCGCGAGGGCCGCAATGGCGTTGCCCTGCTTCTTCGAGCGCTTGGGCACCGGCTCGTCGCCAACCTGCTCGTTGGTGTGCGGCATGTCGGGCAGGTTCTTTACGAACTCCGCGAACACGTCGGCGTTTTCGCCAGCCGCTAGGATGATGTAGGCCTTGACGCAACTCGGACCGAACTTCTTCCCGATCAGAGTTTTCGCCTCATTCTTGACCGCGAGTGCCTTTGCCTTCTCGGCTTCCTTCGCAGCCTTCTCATTGGCTTCCGCCAGGCTTGCGTTGGTGCGACGCAGCCGCTCCAGCTCTGCCTCAGCAGCTGCGGCTCGGGCTTCGAGCTCGGTCAATTCTGCGGTGTTGGTGGTTTCATTCTTGGGCATTTCAACCTCGTTGGTTTCGTTTTCGCTTTCGCGGTTCTGCGCGGCGAGTGAACGAAGCCGCCGCATTTGTTTTTCATGGGCCTTTGCGGCATCGCCACTTAGGCCCACAGCATCTGGGTTCGCCCCAATGGGGACGACTGAGAGCTCGAACAGTTCGTTCCTGCTGAGCACCATGCGCTCAACATCGTTGACCGTCTCCCACTTGACCGTGTGCGGTCGGAACCCGACGGATACTGCGCGAAGCACTTTCTCCAGAACGCAGTTCCAAACCTGTTCAGCGAACGGGTTCGCTTTCTCGGTTGCGAACTTGACTCGCGCCCACAGGTTACCTTCGTCCGTCAGACCGATCTTGACGCAGGTCCCAATCGGAAGCGTTAGCCCCCAAGACACATGGCCATACAGCACTACCGGGTTCTTGCGGAAACGCTTGAGTATCCAGTCCTGCTTTACGATCTCGTCGTACGAGTCAAGCGTCTCACTGCTGCAAAGGAAGTCAGCAGTGCGGTTCTCTTCGTCGATTGCCTTGACGGTGAACCCAACCTCCATGCGCACCATGGGTGCGGTGTGGTCGTCTGGATCGTCTTCGTCTTCGCCTGGATCGTCTTCGCCATCTTCATCGTAGAAGCGCATCGCGATTCCAGGCATGTCAGCGAGAATGGTTCCTGCGCGGATCACCGGCACTTGTCCGAGAGCTGGCTGTGTGGCGGTCATTCGTCGTCTTTCTCGTCGCTATCGGCGTCGTCGCTCTCGTCGTCGGGATCGTTCGCCGCGTCCGTGTCCGTGTCTGCCTTGGGTTCACGGTCTCCCAACAATTCTTCGCCCTCTTTGGGCGGGGTGATGCCGGCCTTGTCGTAGGCATACGAGACAGGCACAGGCAGCCCAGCTTTGCGGTAGTTGACCATCGCCTTCGAAAAGGACTCTTGGTCTTCCGAGTCTTCGGTGATCGCGATGATCAGTGGCGCCGGGACGCCTTCACCATAGTTGAGTCTGGTGAACGGCTCCGAAAGCATCCGGGTGAGCATCTTGCTCTGCCCGATTGCATCGGATTCCTTGATGTCGATTCGCAGTTCGTTGCGTGTCTCAACCGCGCTGCGCGCACCGTTCTCACCGGGTTCGACGATGTCGGTAGATCCGAGCGTCGACATTGCGAACTCGCGCCCCAGCCAACCGAGCAGCCCTTCGTGGCCGCTAGTAGCGGCCCCTTTTGCCCAGAACTCCTCGATCTTGATCGAATCCGAGGAAACAGCGCGCCCGGTTCGCCCGAATAGTCGGGCAACCCTTTCTGCGGTAATGCGGTCAGCGTCTGCAGTTTCGCCCTTGGCAAACGTGACGTGTCGGCGCGGCTTCCAAGCGGCCTCCGCGAGACTCATCTGGTCCTTGACGTTCCAGTTGCGGAACATCCCGATCCACAAGACCAGCTCGTAGAGACCTTCGCGAATCAGGTCGTCGCCGTTTACCCGCGGGTAGTACTGAAGAAACTTGTCGTTTCCGTGTAGCTTTGACAGGTCAACGCCGTCGCTCTCGTTGCCATGACCAGCTGGGTCGAACAACAGCTTCGCGTCTTTGCGGCGGAACAGAAATCTGCGGTTGTTGATCAGCTTCCAGCGCGCCGGCCACATGCGGGCCTCGGTAACGCTCCAGATCGTCTCTGCCCACGAGCGCCCAAACAACAGGCCTTCGCCTGTGTGGTGAGCGATCATGTTGTGGAAGTTCTCGCTTGCCTGAAGAGCTTCCTTCAGCTCCGCTGCTGCCTTCGCTGACTTGCGCTTGCCCTTGTTCGTCTCGGGCACAACGACATCGAAGTCGAGGCCCTTGATCGCGAGCTCGCGGGCCTGCATGCAGGCCTGGATCTTCCCGTCCTTCTTCCGTATGCCGTGGACAGTGTCCACCATATGGCGCGGGCGACCGATCTCGGCCATCGCCAAAAGAGTGCTGACGCGTGTCGGTGACAGGTTTCCCTGGTAGACACGTGTGAGCTCTTCGATTGACTCGTCGTCAATTACGCTCTTGTCGTCTTCGTCGGACATCAGAACCCGCGCGTGTCTTCGTCAGGCCAACGCGCATCGTCATCGTCTTCCGGCTCGTCATCGTCATCGCTTGCCATCGGGATCTGCGTTGAGACGCAGAGGCAGAAAGCGTCGCCGTCGTCGGGTGAACGCTTCAGTCGCTTCTTGATGTCGTCCTTGGACTCAACGCGAATGCGCGATGCGGAATCGTATGAGTACTTGGGCGCGAGCAGATCGTCTTCGAGTGTGTCGTTGATCTCTGCGGCTCCGCCTTCGTCGAAGAACCTTCGCGCGTGCCACCAGAGCTCATCACGTCGACTCACGAACTTGCGTTCGTTGAACGGCTTCCTTGCCGCGTTCTCGTGAACGATGGTGACTAGCGTGCCTAGCAGTCCGTCGATGTTCCACGCATCGAGCACGTCAGCGACGCCGCCACCATTGCCGGCGGTATCAACGCGAACGAAGACTCGCTCGCCGGGCGCGCGTGTTTTCTCGATGCACTCTTTGACCAGACCGGCGACCGCGACGTTCCCGAATCCTTTTACGCTACCAAGACGCTTGGCCCGCTTGTCGCGTCGCCCGTAAATCTTCGACCAGTCGTTTCCGAACCTGGCGACATCCACGCCAAGGTTTAGCGCAGACGGCTCACCCAATGTGGGAGCTTCGGACCAGCGCTGCTTGGCGAGCTCTACTCGGCCAAGCGTGATGACGTTATCTGGAGAGTCCTTGGCGGGCTTGCCGAGTACGCGGACCTGATAGCGCGGATCGTCTTCGCCCCACTTGCGCCTGCGCTCTTCACACCACTCACGAAGCGCAAGGCCTGGGATCAGTCGCTTGCCGCTCTGCGCGTTGGGCGTCTCCCAGCTCGAAACCTCGAAGGTGTTTGGGAGTCCAGTAGCCTTGTCAACCGTTCGGTTCTCGGGCTTGAAGTTCTCGTCGAACGTTCCCGAGTTTTGCGTTGGGTTGCCAAAGAGCAGCAGACGCCCACCGCCCGCGGTGTTTCCGATCAGCGCTTCGAAGATGGGCTCAGCCATGCCGGACGCCTCGTCACCGATCGCTAGAATGTTGGGCCCCGAGAAGCCCGCCGTGCCTTCCGCAGTGCGCGCGACACGACCAAAGATCTTGTTTCCGCTGAGCGGTAGATAGAACCCAGTGCGCGGGTTCAGCGGAACATGTGGCCACTCCCGCTTCGTCGCATCCGGCAGGTCGGCGCTTTGGATGAGCTGCCGCAGCTCTTCCCACAGGATCCCCTTGACCTGCTCATCGGTCGTGCTGGTTAGGATGACGGTAGCCTTCGGCCTCGTCTCGCCCCACCAGCATCCGCCAATCACAGCGGCGTTCGACTTTCCGATCTTGTGACCGGAACGCACTGTCACCATCAGGTGAACGGTCAGCGCCAGCAGGAAGTCGACCTGCTTGGACCAGAGCTGTATTCCGAAACGCTCTTTCGCGTAGCGCTCGGGGTCTCCCTCCCAAAGTTCTATCCGTTTTGCGCGTCGCTCTTGGCTACGAAACCTCGCCCTCAGCCTCTTGTTCACCAACGGCGCGAGCAACCCGTGTGAGGATTCTGTCGGCTGTTGCCTCGTCACACTCTTGTTCGATGATGTCGATCACCAAGTTGAGCTCTCGGTTGAACATGGCAGTGAGCTGTTGCTTGATCTCGACCCGCTGCTTCGCCCCGTACTCGTCGGGGTACATGCGTTCGAGAAGCCACTGCGCATCACGCGGCTCGTCGGAGCCCTGCACCTTATGCAGCAGCTTCCCTTCGCCTTCGCCCATGGCCGCTTCGAAGTCGTCCTTGAACTTCGTGTATTCACCGTCCGTGTCTTGGTCGGTACCGGCAAGCTTTAGCCACTCGTAGAGCGTGTTACGGTTGATGCCGCCTTGCCTCGCGCATGCACCCTTCGGCGCACCGAGACGAGCAGCTGTCAGGATCGAGGCCCTGGTTTCTGCAGTGAACTTGTTCAAAGGCATTGGTGCCCACTTGGAGACGCGCGCGCGTAGTGTCGCCTAAGGAGAGTCCTCCGCTTGGTTCCCTCGCTGAGTTTCTTCGTCCACGACTTCGCCCTCGACGTGGTCGTCGGAAGTGGTCTTTTCGGCGGCCTTGTTGGCCATCTCGCGCAGCCTGGCCCGTCCAGCACCACCTCGAAGGTAATGCCATGGTCCCGCCTCGGCGCTGATGTAGCCCGGCGCTCTGATGGCTCTGCTGCGATTCATTCGTAGTAGATGGTGACGCTTGAACACGTCGTTGAGACGACATGAAGCGGCGTCACGTCGTGGGCTTGATTCGCTCCAGAAACCAGCGTGTCGTCGTGGCTTCCGTAGCCGACAACGATGTTGCCAGCGGCGTTTCCGACAACGCGCCTGATGTGCCAAGTGCGGTCTGTACCGGGGCGCTTGGGAGGGTAGGCGCCAACCCAACCGAACTCGAAAGCACCGTTGGTGTCTGCCTGGGCCTCGATGTCGATCTGAGTGACCGTGTCCAATGGACCGTCAGCGGTGACCGTGGTTCCGCCATCGGTTCCAACGATGGTCCCCGTTCGAGTCGTGGCCACACCGTGGTAGGTGCCGGTCCACGTGATCGTTGACTGGTCGACGTATGAACTGGCGTTTGCCGCAAGCGTCGCGGACGGAAGAAACCCAAAGCCGTGAGCCGCCGCGCCGATGTTGTTTGCGACGTCGGCGCCGTTGAGCGCTGCACCAGAATACGACGCTGCACCAGCAACCGTGGCGATCGTCGTCTTGTGTCCGTTGACGTCGAATAGTGGCGTGGTTCTAGTGATCATCGTTCAGCAACATTCCAGGCGCGCTCATACCTGAGCCACTCTTCGAGGGAATTCTGCTTACCGATCCTGCGTGAAGCACAGGCGATCCAGCCCAGCAGCGTTGGCGCCGCAAGCACCTGGTGAGAGACTAGTCCGCTGGTTCTCATGTCAGGCTCGTGGTAGTGTACTGCATGCTGCGCTCAGGCCGAAACAGCCACGGCAAAACGCTTCGTTTCGCAATTTGGATCGCGGAATCCCTACTGCGAGGGGAGACCATCACCGTGCTGTCACCAGCTGGTTGCTCAAACGACTCGCTGAAGTCTCACGTCAAACGCCTTGGCGTTGACCCGGAGCGCGTAAACTGGGTTTACACGAAGCCCAAGTCAGAACCGACCGAGGCGGAATCAGAGTACTTCAAGCGCCTCTGCGAAGCGACCAGTATGCCAGAAAGTCTCTGGGCCGCCTGGGGCCTCGATCAGGTCAGGTCGAGCCAGAGAATGTGATACTGATTGCCGGTGTTGACGGCAGCGTTGGCCACAACCGTCAGGGCTGCGGCGCCAACGGTGAAGTCGGAGGTAAGCCGCGCGGCGAAGCTTGGGCCTGCCGGGTCGAACACTTCGAAGGCCACGAGGTGATCACCCGCAGCGATTCCCGGCACCGCGAACGTGACCCCTGCGCCAGTCTCATCTCCGCCAGCAACCAGTGATTTCTTCAGGTTCGCTGGGCCACCGATGAACCATCGACCCGTGCCGACATCCGGTGCCAGGACCGTTGCGCTCGCCGTTGCGGCAGAGCTTTCGTAGAACGTCGCGACATACGGAACCGCAGCCATCACGACCACGATCATCCCGTCAGTTCGCTTGTTTGCCGGTAGCGCCGTCAGCTCTGCCAACGTGTCGACCGCGCCACCAATCAGGCGGCTGAGATCCTGACCGAGGGCATCCCCGTCGTTTCGTGCTCCAAGCGTTTTGCTTCCCATCGCTACCTACCTCAGGTGTGTCGGGTGAAAATCTTTCCCCTCACTTACCTGTCTCGGAAGCGGTCTCAAACGGTCTCTGAGTTCCCCGAAATTGTCCGATTCTCGACGCCGTTGAGACCACGCCCGGTCACCGCTTTGGCCAAGCGTTCGACAGCACTGGTCAGGCCTTCTATGTGCTCGGAATGCTCTTCGAGGTGTTTGCCGTGTTGGACGATGATCGGGTGATTTCGAATTTTTTGATCGAGTGCACCCTGCAAGGTCTCATTCACCTGGTCCAACCTGTCGCGAACTGTGCGAGACGTCACGACATAACGGGCGTGCATCAGGTCCGGCAAGTGTCGCTGCAGCGTCCGCGGTGTGTAGATGATGTGCCCGTTCTCCGACCGCGGAAACAGCGTGCGCCCCGCCTCACGCTCGGCTTGCAGGGCTCGCCGCCGTAGTCGCCGACCTGCCGCGGCGCTGGTATCTGACCACCCCAGGAACCGCACCGCCTCGCGTGCCCGCATCTGCTCGTTCTCGTCGGGGTTCATACTGCGTTCGCCCTCCCAGTCAGGTAGACGTCGAACACTTCGAGGTGGCGTCGGATGTTGTCGAGTCGCGGGCCCACAACTCGGGACGAGTCCACCAGGCGCTGATGCTGCGTCGACGCCTCTGAGCGCTTCCGCTGTCGCCGCTGAGGGCCGCGCCTCGCAACGTCCTCCCATTCCTCAATCGCAAGCGCGTACAGCCCAGCCGCCTGCTCCATGGCCTTGCCCATCAGCACCTTGTGGTTCGCGTTGTCGCCAGTGTCCGGGATGCTCTGCAGCTCCGCCAGCCGCTCGGGCTGAGTCAGCACCGCCCAATCGTCGTCGAGCTCTTCGCCTTCGTCGGCCCACAGCCGGTGATCACCCGTCACTCCCGCATCTGTCCGTTGGTGCGCCAGGCTCAGCCCCACGAGCTGGCTCGGCCGCTTCGCCGCGTGCCGCTTGAGCAGTCGCTTGCCCGCCGGCGTAAGCGCTTGCACCGCCCACAGCCGCCCGCCCTTCGTCTCGTCCTGCGCG
>QJWJ01000331.1 GCA_003235365.1 Deltaproteobacteria bacterium | reverse complement strand
GACTCGCTCGGGAGCGGGAGCGTCGAACAAATCGTGGTCGAGCAGTCGGGGACGTACTGGATCGCCGTGTCGCGCGTCGTTCAGGGGAGCTCTGGTTCAGACGCGGCGGCCCGCTACTCGTTGCTGGTCGGGGTTCCCGTCGGCAGTTCCGCGCGCGACGCGATCGCGGCAAATCGGCTCACTACCGCCCAAAACTTCGCCCTCGATCGAGTGCTCGTCAAGCCAGTTTCCGAGCGAATGCGGCGTTCGACGGTCAATGTGCTGGGTTACCGTCAGGTGCCGATTGCCGTCGAGGGCGTGTCTGGGCAACTCGCGCGGCGACGGGCGCTTCGCGCCATCAAGACCTTGCGCGCGCGACGAGACGTCTCGGCGGCGATGCCTGAGCTGCGCTTCTTTCCCCAAGGATTGCCGGTGCCGGATGATCCCGACTTCGCTCGCCAGTGGCATCACCTCGACATCGATCTTCTGGCGGGGTGGGCTCAGAGCGAATTGACCGACGCTCCGCTGGGCAGCGGCGCCGTGGTCGCCGTCGTCGATACCGGTGTGGCCCTGCAGCATCCCGACTTCGTCAACGCGGACGGAACGAGCCAGCTCACGAGTGATGGCTACGACATGGTCAGCGCCGAGGAGGCCGCTGGTGATGGGGATGGCCGTGACGCCGACCCCGACGATCCCGGTGATCTGGCGCTGGCCGGGGGCGGAACGTTCCACGGCACCCACTGCGCGGGTAACATCGCTGCGGCGACCAACAATCGCATCGGGATCGCTGGCGTCGCACCTCGAACGAAGATCATGCCGGTCCGCGTTTTGGGGCGGGGTGGTGGAACCCTCGACGACGTCGTGCAGGGCGTGCTGTACGCAGCGGGTTTGCCCAACGACACGGGGCAGCTGCCAGCACGTCGTGCAGACATACTCAACTTGAGTTTCGCCGGTGCCGGAAGCTCCCCGCCTTTGGCCGAGGCCATTGCCGCAGCACGGGATGCTGGCGTGATCGTCATTGCGGCTGCCGGCAATTTCGATTCACCCGTCGAGCAGTACACCCCCGCTTCGGAACCCGGAGTCGTGACCGTGTCTGCCATCGACGCGACCGGGCAGCTCGCTTGGTACTCGAACTACGCGACGACCGAAGGCGCGATACGACTGACGGCCGTCGGTGGGGACAGCCGTGTCGACCGCACGTTGGACGGCGAACCCGACGGGATCTACAGCCTGCTGTACCGGGACGGAGCTCGAACCTTGTACGGGCAGACGGAGGGCACGTCGATGGCGGCAGCTCAGGTGTCGGGCGTGGCGGCGTTGATGAAGGCCGTGTGGCCCGCGATGGGCCCCGAAGAGTTCGACGCGCTGTTGCCTCGAATGGTGATCGACTGGGGGGGGCCCGAGGATGCGTGGAAATACGGCGCTGGATTGCTCAATGCACCGCGCGCGGTGGCCGCCGCTGTGTCCCTCGCTACCGGTAAGGAGTCGCTCGGGCCGGTTCTGCACGTCTCTTCGCGTGCTCTGGACTTCCGAGACCGCTTCACCTCGTTGCCTTTGACGATTCGCAACGTGGGGCTCGGCGATCTCTCCATCCGCGCCGTCACCGCGTCACAGCCTTGGTTGAGCATCGCACCCGGGAAGGAAGGAGAGAACTGGGTGAGGATCGACCGCAGCGCGTTGCCTGCGGAGACCAATCACGCCCAGCTGGCGGTGGACAGCGATGCGGGTGGAGCAGAAGTTGCGGTGCGAGCGGTCACGAGTTCCGCGCTGCCAGAAGTCGACCTCGGACCGTTGACTGTGGCACTGGTCGATGCGACGACCGGCGAGGTCGTCGAGTACACGCTCAGCTCTGCCGATGACGGCTATGCGTTTTCCTTCGACGTCATCGAGCAGGGGGCCTACCGGGTCGTGTTCAGCACCGATGCCCTGAGCAGCGGCCTCGTGGGGGCCTCGGGCGACTGGGTGGGCGCGCTACCGGTCGGCGGCGGTGCGTACTGTCTGGGGGAGCCGCCCGAGGGTATCGCGTGCGTGGCGGTGCCGAGCGACTTGACGGGTGATTTGGATGCCCCGGTCCCCGCACCGCTGACGGGGTTGACGCTGCCACTCTCGCTGCCGTGAGGTTGGTGCGGGCGCTGGATCAATCGCGGGTGAGGTAACCGGTCGTGGTGTGGCTTGCTTCGAGGCCATCAGCGTTGTTCACCGTTGCCGTCACTTCGACGTGCAGGCCGTCCCAGTTCTCCGGTTCGGCAAGGCCGCCGAGCAGCACGTAGATCGGGCTGATTTTGCAGACGCCCGCCTCGTCGCAGGAGACGGGCCGCGGCCGTGGCAATGGCAACGTCGCCACCTCGCCGTCGCCGTCGAGATCGCGCATGCTCACTTGGTGGGTCACTCGATTGCCGAAGCCGGCGCATTGGATTGCGATGAGCGCATGGGTTCCGCCCTGCCCCCCCATGCGGATGGAGATGGGGCCGTCTTCCTCGAGGGGTTGAAAGTAGAGCTGCGTCTCTGCGTCCGGGACCCCGACCCGAGCCCAAAGCTCCGGCGCCGCGTCGCCGAGTGAGCCGTCGGGGTTCGGACCGGCGTCCGCGTTGGGGGCAGACCCATCGCGGCGTCCCCCACCAGCATCGGCTCGTGGCTCGCTCGCGTCGCGCTTCGGTTTCTTCTCGTCTGTCGCCGTGCCACCGTCCGGGTCGCGATGGCTTGCCGTGCCACAACCGGCCAGCAACCCCGACGAGGTCCAGATGGAAATCGACAGGGTCAGGATCGGGAGCGGGGCCCTGACGATTCTAAGCATCCTCAGAGCCTAGCTGACGGCGCCTCGGGCGCAAATGATCGCCATCTCCGAGCGAATCTCGCAAGGTGGCTGGACTGGGTAAACACCGTTCACGCCGCTGAGCGGCGCGTGGGCATGCTCGGGCGGCAGTTCGGTTGGGTTTCTTCCGGCGCGACGGACACACGGTTTCTGCCTTGCTTCTTGGCCAGGTACAGCGCCGCATCGGCGCTGCGCAAGACCTCGTCCGGCTGGCTACCGTTGGTTGGAAACGACGCGACCCCAATCGACAAGGTGACGGGACCGAGCAACGTTCCACGGTGCTCCACCGTTTGCGCCGAAACGACATCGCGCAGCGTTTCGGCCCGGTGCACTGCGTTCGAAATTGCGGCGTCGGGCAGCACGACCACGAACTCTTCACCGCCGTAGCGGCACGGGATGTCCGACGTACGGAAGAACTCCGCCAGGAGTCGACCGATGTGTGCGAGCACGGCATCTCCCGCTTCGTGACCGCGTTGGTCGTTGAAGCGTTTGAAGTGGTCGATGTCGATGACCATGATGCTGACGGCCTGATTGCTGCGCTCTGCTCGTCCGAATTCGCGGTCGAGCGTTTCTTCGAGGTAGCGGCGATTGTAGAGCCCGGTCAGCGCGTCGCGAATGGATCGGTCCCTGAGTGAGTCGCGCAGGCGTAGGTTGGCCAACGCCAACACGAACCGTTCGGCTGCAGTGGTGGCGAGTTCGACACTATCGTTCACGTCATGCAATGAGCTGTTCTCGGGAAACTGGAGGTGCAGCACGCCGATGGGGTCGCCTTGGGCCGTCATGGGAATGCACACGTGTGCGGCGTGACCATCGTTGCCATGGACGTGGGGGCAGCTCACGCCGTGGCGCGGTGGTCGATACAGGTGCACGCGCCCTTTGCGCAGTGACCAGCAGTCGTTTGGATCGAACCCCTGAGCTTCACCGAGGTGCGCCCCCCACGTTGCCACGGGCAACACGGCGTTGCGCGATGCATTGAAGACGCTCAGCGCGCCCGAGGTCTCGGGCAACAGCCGGGGCGCCACCTGGGCCAGTACCTTGCACGCCTCGTCGAAGGAAGCACAGGCTTGAAGCGTTTCACCGATTTCCGTCAGCAGTGAGGCTCGGGCCGTGCGCTGCGACAGCTGGGACGCCATACCATTGAATGCCTGGGCGACGGCCCGCGTCTCTTCCGAACCAGCGACGTCGGCTCGGACGTCCAGGTCGCCGTCTGCAAAGCGATCAGCCGCGGCTCGCAGCCCGTCCAGCGCCTTGACCGTTCGCAGGGCAAGCCACAATCCGGCTGCGACCATTGCTCCCAACAACGCCGTCGGTCCGAGAATGCCCGCGAGCTTCCCCGTCGCAAAGGCTTGGTGGGCGCGATCGCTCGATGCCTCGAGCGCCGAGCGTGCCTCGCCTCGAAGCGTTCCCGTTTTCTCTCGAATGCTGGAGATCAGGGCGTCGTTGTCGACGCCTGGTCCCCCAGTGCGCGGAAGCGTTTCGCGCGCGACTGTGCGCCGTCGTTCGATGCTGGGCTCCGCATAGCTCGACTGCCAGCGTTGAAACAACGTGACGACCTCAGCAAGCGTACGTGCTTCGCCGTCGCTTCCGCCGTGCTTGAGCTCTCCGTACGTACCCCAGAAGCTGCGCACGCCTTCGCGGTAGCCGTCCAGCGAGCTCTCCGTACCGGCAAGCAAGTACGCGCGGTGGCTGTTTTGCGCCTCCAGCACGGCCGCTTCGAATTCACCTAGCAAAGCTACGCGTCGCTGGTTGTCGAACGCAGCTCGAGCCGCCTGTTCGGCATTGTCGATGCGCGAGCTGACGAGGGCTGCCGTGCCCAGCGCGATTGCCAGTGCGGGTGCATGCAACCACGAGGCGCGACTTCGCAGACCCCAACGGTGGGTTTGAGGCGAACGGGTGGGGCGGATACTGAAGAATTGCCGGGGCACGACCGTCTCAACAACGACGATTTCTGCCCGGCGGTTAACCCTTGGTGCGAACGCCAAGCCGGTAGTCGGCGAACGTTATCGAAGCGTAGCGTCTCGAGCCCGCGGCGAGATGGGCGCCGAATACACTGGACTTGGCACTTTTCCGGCCTGTCTGAAATAGCCGGCAGTAGCGTGCGGTCGAGCGATGGTGCGCGCCGGTGCGTGGGCCGGACGTCGGCGCCACGCTGGCGACAAAAAACGTCGACATTCTCTCCTCCTCGGATGACCCGTGCTGGGGCAGTGCACTTGCAGGCGCGGCACAACACCAATCTATCGTGTGCACCTGTGGGTTTTCGCGATATTGTGCGCGCAGGTGGGACCACCGTGGACCCAAACTCGTAGCCTGTGAGTCAGCACATGAGCCGCCAGACCCCCTCGCGAAATGTCCCCGTGGATCCGCCGTCCTCGCCAACCGGTGCGCACATCGGGCCGTCGGGGCGCCGCCCGACGATGCGTTACGGCAATTCGCTGCCGGAACCGCACCGCAGTGTGCCGCCTCCGACACCCGTCAGTTTGCCAGTGCGCGACGGTTTGCGAACCATCGAACTGCCGTTGAACCAGTCGTACGAAGGGCTGGAGAGTCTCGCAGATGAACAGTCGGTGTCGCCCTCGTTAATCTATGAGACCGAGCCGGAGGACGACGGCACCAGCGAACTCTCCGTGGTGTTCCGTGGCGCGCACCAATCCGAGCGGCCACCTGCGGGTTCGAGTGGACCTGACCTGCGGTTGGTTTCGTCACTGCCGCGTTCTGCTCCCCCGCCGCCTCCTCCCACCGCTCGCACGCTGCCGCCCGACAGCCTCGCTGGTGAAGAACCGATCACGGAAGCATACCTCCAGCCGCCGCCGGTCCCGGCGGAAATTCCGCCGCCCGCTGCAGTGCCCATGCCCCCGCCGGTTCCTCCACCCGCGGCGCCAGCGCCGGTGGACTACGACGACGAGGTCGAGACGGCGGTCATGCCCTCGAAGATCCCGCCGGCTGATTCGCTGCGACCTGTCGAGGTGCGGCCGGACCTCTCGGTTCCCACCATTCGAGCGTCCGTCCCACCTCCTCCGCGCCGTCCGAACCTGTTGGCCATCGGGGCAGCCGCGCTGGTCGGCGTCGGGATCATCGCTGCCGCCGCGTTCTGGATGCGCAAGGAGCAAGGAGATCTGGTCATCGACGTCGCTGACCAACAGTGCGGCGCTGTCGACTCGGTGCAAGTCTTCGTCGACGAAGAATTGGTGTGCACGGAATCGCCCTGCACCCTGCGCGTGGACGTTGGCAGCCACATCGTGAGCGCCAAGGCCGAAGGTTACGCGCTGACTCCGGCGCAAGCCGTCGTCGTCGATCCGCAGGTCCCCACGTTGCACCGTGTACAGTTCGGGTCGACGACGAAGACGGGCGTCGAGGTTCGCACCGAGGCCAAGGGCTACGCCCTGTACCTGGACGGCAAGCTCGTGGGAGATTTGCCTCAGCGAGTCACCGGCCTGACCTCCGGTGAGCACTCCCTCCTGATCAGCGGTGGTGAAGGTTTCTACGCCGAAGAGCGCAAGGTCGACCTCAAGGAAGACGAGCTGACCGTCATCGACAACATCGTGCTCAAGCCGCGCAACGGGACGCTTCGGGTCGCGATGAACGACCAGTTGCGCGGGGCTACCGTGCTGCTCGATGGTGAACGCGTTTCGTTGCCATTCGATCGAGAGCTCGACGCGTCGAAGCGGTATCACCTCGTCGCGAAGAAAGCAGGTTTCGAGGACTTCGAAACGTGGGTGGAGTTCGACGGGTCGGCCAAAGAACGCGACTTGAACATCCAACTGATGCCGCGCCAGGGCTCCGAAGAGAGTAACTCCGATCCAAGTGAGAGTGCGTCGGACAGCGATCGCTCCGAGTCTCGGGTCTCGCGCAGTCGCCGCAGCCGGTCGTCGGCAAGCGCCGCTTCAGGGGAGGAATCGAAGGCTTCGGGGCAAGCTCGCCTGAGCCTGCTCTCCGATCCCCCGGCGGCGGTGCTGTTGGATGGCAAGCCCATGGGACAGACGCCGCGTCGGGTGAGCGTCGAACCGGGAACGCATTCCGTGTTGTTCATTCACCCGACGAAGGGGCGTGCTCGCGCGACGGCCAAGTTGGCGGCCGGGCAGGCGAAGACGCTGCGCGCCAAGTTCTGACGAACGGGGACGTCGGTGCCCGGTGTTGGCACGGTGTCTCCGCGCGCCATCTCACGCCCCAGGACCGAGGCGGGGCGCTCGGAGCGAATTTCGGCGAAGCTGCGGACCGGTCGTCGTTTCGTGGTATGACCCGCCTCCGGGAGAAGGATGGCACGCGCAGTCGTAGTCGGTGGGGTCAGGACCCCGTTTCACAAGGCTTTTGGAGAACTGGTGGCGCTCGACACCATCGCGCTCGGCGCGGCGGTCGTGCGTGCGTTGCTGCGTCAGTATCCGATCGGCCACCACGAGATCGACTCGCTGGTGTGGGGGGGCGTGATCTTGCCTCCGGGCGCACCAAACGTCGGGCGCGAGATCGTGCTCGACCTGGGGCTGCCGCCCAGCATCGAGGCGATGACGGTGACCCGTGCTTGCGCATCGGGGCTACAGGCGGTGACGAGCGCGGCAGCGGCCATCGAGCGCGGTGAGATCGACGTCGCCATCGCCGGCGGTTCGGATTCGACGAGCAACGCTTCGATCACCATGCCACCGGCGTTCGTGCAGAAGCTCGGTCCGGTGGTGATGGGACGCAAGGCAACACCCGGTGACTACCTGCGCGCCGTCGGAAAGCTCGATCTGTCGACGGATCTGTTGCCTCGCATGCCGCGGGTGGCGGAACGCACGACGGGCTTGACCATGGGTCAAAGCGCCGAGTCGATGGCTGAGCGCAACGGGATTTCTCGGCAGCAGCAGGACGAGTTCGCTTTGGGCAGTCACCGAAAGGCGGCAGCCGCTGTCGAGTCGGGGTGGTTCGCCAAAGAGATGTGTCCGGTGACGCTGCCCGACGGGCGCGAGGTGCACGGCGACGGACTGATCCGCGGGGACACCAGTTTGGAGCGGTTGTCGGCGCTGCGCCCGGCGTTCAAGCGGGGCGGGACCATCACCGCCGGCAATGCCAGCCCGCTGACGGATGGCGCCGCCGCGGTGCTGTTGATGAGCGAAGACAAGGCCAGGTCGCTGGGGCTTCAACCCTTGGCGCGGGTCGTCGATTGGGCCTACGTCGGAGTCGATCCAACGGACCAACTCCTGATCGGACCCGCGCTTGCAATACCCAAGGTGCTCGACCGCGTGGGGCTACCACTCGAACGAATGGACCGCATCGATTTGCACGAGGCGTTTGCTGCACAGGTGCTGAGCGTCGTCGGCGCCTTGCAGAGCAAAGCTTTCGCTCAGGCCCGGCTGGGTCGCGACGAAGCGTTCGGCACGGTCGATCCGGACAAGCTCAACGTGTACGGTGGGTCGTTGTCCATCGGCCATCCCTTCGGCGCGACGGGCGCGCGGATGGTGACGACGATGGCGCGTGAGCTCGCTCGCGGTGCTGGCGAGTACGCCGTGCTGGGGATTTGTGCTGCCGGTGGTCTCGGAGCCGCCGCGTTGCTTCAACGGGTCTGAGCGTGGGCGAGCACGATTGCCGGCCAGTTTCTCGGGCCCCCGTTTGGTGAGGACCCCAAACCGTCAGCGCAACAGCTCGGGGTGTTCGTCGAGCCAACGTTTGGCGCAGTCACGGCCCATCTGAATCGTCTCGAGGATCTTGCGACGATCACGGGTCATGCGTGAAGCGGGCAAGCGGGATTCGGGGCGGATGACTTTGATGCGCCCCGCCGCTTCGAGTTGAGCGATCTGATCGACGTGTTGGTTGTAACGTGCCCAGCGCGCGCGGAAAGCGTGGGGGAGCTCAGGGTAGTTCGGATACTGGGCTCGCAACAGCACTTCCGACACTGCCGAGCGGCGCTTGCGGTATTGCGCGGGCTGAGTCAACAGCACCACGATGTGGTCGTAACCTCGCTCGAGTGCGCGTTCCAGCGGAATGCAATCGACGACGCCCCCGTCGATGTACGGCTGTCCGTGAATGTTCACGACTCGGCCGTAAGCCAAAGGCAAGGCCATGGTCGCCGTGAGCACGTCGAGTGCGTTGCCGGGTGTGAGACGCAGATATTCTGCGGTTGCGGTTCGGCAGTTGGTCACCGCGATGAATACCTTCGTCGGGCAGTTGCCGAACTGCTCGACGTCCAGCGACAGCCGCCCGCGGAAGTGATTGACCAACTTGTCGACGTCCATCAGCGGCCGCCCTTTGAACCAGTGCGTGGGCGAAACGAGGTGATGGGCGTGGGTTTTCGTTTCCCACAGGCGTATGGCGACGTCGATCTGTCCCGTTGCCATGAACGCCGCCGAGGGCGCTCCGGCGGACGTGGCGTAGATCGCGTCGGGCCTCGGTGCCAAGCGATCCCAGGCGGCAAGCACACCGGCGCAGAAGGCTCCACGCAGGCCACCGCCTTCGATCACCAGAGCCATCTTGCCGCGGGGCTGCGCCGCGGGACTCGTCGCGCCATTGAGCTCGGGGATCGGCGTCGTCGCGGCGAGGCGCGGCGACGGCCCGTCGAGCTGACTCGCGCTCGATACGGAGTCAGGCGCGACCGCTGGATCACTGGGGATACCCTCTGGGCTCGAATCGACAGAGCCCGCGGCGGAAGAAACTGGAGGCGTCATGATCGTTTGCGCCCGTACAATACCAGCTTCTCCAAACGAGTGAGAACCTCGTAGCCGCCTTGCTGAACGAAGCGCCGATGGTCGGGCATCTGTTTCGAGGGGATCTGGCTCTCGTCCACGAACAGATAGTCGAAGCTGCCTCGATTGGGGTACCCGTACGCTTTGGAGCGGTTGGAGATGTGGGGGCCCATGCGTCGAGTTGCCGCAACCGTCGCGTCGGCGGGGATCATGGCGACCGCCTGCTGGACCCATGCGTAGCGTTCCCGCTGGTGGTCGGTCAGGTGCCGAATCGGCCTGGAGAAGCCCCCGTGAAAGGCGTCGTTCTCGACCAGCCCACCGAATCCGACGCTCACCAGCGCAGTACACACCAACAAGGCACCGACCGCGGCTCGACGCACCCGCACCGGATCGAACGGCCACTGACGACACAGCGCCGTGGTTGCGGCGTCCAGTCCGTGCAGCGTCAAGGGAAACGCCACCGCGAAGACCAGCGCCACGTATTGAAAGTAGATCGAGAACACCGGCTCTCGCGTGGCGAGCAGGCAGAACGCCAACCCGTACACCAGAGCGATCCGGCCTGGGCGGGCGAGCGCCGGCAGTAGCCCGAGGGGCACGAACACCAACAGCAAGAAGAGGATCTTCTTCTCGCCAAACAGCAGCCGAACCACGAACCCTGGGTTGGTGATGAGCGACGAAATGATTTCGCCGATGCCCGTGCCGTTGGGGATGAGCTCCTTGTAGTAGAGGTCGAAGGTGTACGTTTGGGTGCCGCGCAGAGAGTCGTCCGGGCTGCCCATGAACAACAGCTTGGCGACCAAGAAGTAGGCGACGCTGACCACGATGCACGGCCACGCGTTTCTCACCTGGAACGGCTTGCGCGACGCGATCATCGCAGCGCAAATGAAGCACAGCAGCAGCGGGACATCTTCACGGGTCAGCAATGCCAGGGCGACGCAAACCCAAAACCCGACCCGCGACTCGACCTCGATGCAGTACCACAACCACACGATCAACGGCGCGATCAGCGCCAGTGAGTGGAAGTCGTACATGTTGGCGCCGTGCAGCGCCGGGTAGACGAGCCACGACAACGCGAACAGCACGGCCGCCACGCGTGACTCCAAGCGGCGGCGCGCCAGCGCGTAGAGCGGAAACACGCCCGCGCCGAGCCAGAAGCTCTGCATGACCAAGATGCTCTCGGCACGTGGGTACAGCAAGTAGAGCGGTGAGATCAGCACCAGGATCGGATCGAAGTGCGCGGCGCCGTGGTAGTTGTTTCTCAGGAACGAGCAGCCGAGGAACGTGCCGTGGCTCGACTGGTAGAAGATGTTGTCGTACAAGCCGAGGTCGAACGTCGACGTCATCAGCCCGTGGTGGTTCAGGATCGCCGCGTGCGAGAAGAACGCTCCGTAGGCCGCCCAACCGCCGACGAGTACCAATCCCGTGATCGTGCGCGCCGTCCATCGGGGCATCGTCAGCGGCCAGCGTCGCCCCGCCATTTGGTACAGCGGGGGCAGCCAGCCCAGAGCGACCAACAGCGGCAGGCTGGCCGCGAGCAGGGGACGCTCGGTCTCGATCTTCGGACTGAACAGCGCGAGCAGCGCGGGGATCGTCAGACATGGCGCGAGGGCGAGATTGACGGCCCTCACCGAGGTTGCGACGTCGCGGCCACGCCAGCGCTTCCACGTGGCCAGCAATGCGATCGACACCAGACCAATCAGCGCGCCGGCCCCCGCCCAGGCCAGGCAAGAGCGGCGCAAGTCGTCGTTGAGTCGGTTGTTTACCAGCGCCCGTTCAGCGTCGTGAGTCCACCACCACGCGCCGACGGAGACGAACAGCCCGTACACCACTGGCCAGCACCACGACGTCGCGACGTCGAAAGCGTGCAGTGCGAAGCGGTCCAGCGCCGCCATTGAAGCGCGGGCTCCTACTGCGACCTTCGCCAGCAACCCAGCGCCGCCCGGGGAGGTATCGGGGGCAAGCGCTTCGGGAACCGCCGCTTCGGGAACCGCCGCTTCGGGAACCGCCGCTTCGGGAACCGCAGAGTCGGCCGAGTCCGGTGTTCGTGGCTCGTCGGAGCTGGGCGGATCGGAGGCGTTGCTGGAGAGGTCGGCGTTCGGCGGCAGGTCGCTCATCGAGGCGGATCTTCGTCGGGTTTGGCGCCGCTGGGCTCTGCCAGCGGCAGCGGAGCGATCTGCCATACCACGAAACCCGCTGCCACCAGCGGCAGATAGATCACGGCGAAGATCAGCAAACCGTACCCGACGCCGCTCTCGTCGGTTTCACCGAGGAACGGGAACACGACGGAGAACAGCAGTTCGCGCACACCGACACCCGAAACCGAAACCGGCACCAAACTCAGCAACGTGGCCAGAGCCATCAGCGACACGACGTCCAAAAAACTCAGGTGCAGGCCCATCGCTTGAGCGACCAACCAGGCCTGCAGGTGGTTGACGAGGAACGCCGCGGCGGTCACGGGCACGGCCATCGGGGCGCCCTTGAACGACTGGGTGCGCAGCGATTGCAGGAACCGCTGCATACCGTCGCCCTCGGCGTCGTGTCGCGACACTTTTGCGTACAGGGCTCGCATCGCCCGATCACTCACGCCGGGGATGAGGAACACGAGCGGTGCCAAGGCACACAGCGCCACGCCCAACCACGTCACCCGAGCCAGGTTGCCGACCAGCGCCTCACTGAAGCGAGCGACGGCAATCGAGACGAACCCCAGCAACACGTAGACGTCGCAGATCCGGTCGACGGCGATCGAGGCCAGGCCGTCGGCGTAGCTTGCGCCGGTGTCGGCGCGCAGGTAGCGAACACGCAGCACGTCGCCGATACGCCCCGGAGTCAACAGGCCGATGTAGAGTACTGCCGTGAACGCCTGCCACGCCTTGCGCAACGAGTAAGTGATGCGTCGGGTGGCCAACAAGCCGCGCCAGCGGATCACCTTGAAATGAATCGCCAGGACGTTCAGTGCGATGGCCAACGCCACCTGCCAGCCGAACGCATGACTGACGACCTCCAGCAGCCTCGCGGGATCGGGGAGTTTCAGAATCACCACGACCAGTAGCGCCGGGCCCAGTAGGCGTAACAATCGACGCTTGGAATTGCTGTTCATCGACGTGGCGAGCCGTTATAGCAGTGGGCCGTCAAAGCAGTGAGCCGTTTTGGCTGCGTGAGCGTCGCTGTTGTCGTCGGCGCCGCGTAGTGCCTTCTGCCGGAGTATCATGTCAAGTTCAAGTCGAGTGCCTCAGTCTGTTCGCCGCCGCGCCGTACTGCAACGGACGGCGCGACGACGAGTCGGGGTGTCGCTGTCGTTCGTCGTTGCCGGTGGCCTGTTTTGGGGCTGCCACACGGCGGAGGTGGCGCGGCTCAACCCAGGGGTCGAACCGGCGCGGTACCGAGTCGTGTGTCGCGAGTCCTTCCAGCACTGTCGTTCGCAAGTGAAGGAGCAGTGTGGCGCACAATTCGTGATCATCGAACAGCGCAGCAACGAACCCGAGCCCAAACCCGTCGGTATCACCGGCGTCAGTTCGACGGCACCCAGCGAGGGCGTCGTCGGGTGGCGCGGTGAGATGATTTTTCAGTGCGGCGCACCCGTCAAACCGATCCGGCTGGTGCGCAAGCCCGACGAAGCGACGCCGACCGAGAGCGGGACGACCGCCGCTCCGGTCGCAAATCCACCAGCGGAGCGAGTTTGTGTGCCTGGTGTGACCCAGGCCTGCCTCGGGCCGGGCGCTTGTTCAGGGGCCCAAGCTTGTCTGCCCGACGGCGCGGGATACGGGCCGTGTGATTGTGGATCCGCGGCGGCGCCACTCGCTCCGCCGTCCTCCGGCGCTCTCAATCCCGAACCTGTGCCGTCCGCGGGTCCGTCGGGGCCGCCGACCGTGTCCCCGGTTTCATCTGCGTCGAGCGGCGCTGCCCCGATCGATGCGGCATCGACCCGGGAGTCATCGACGGGCCAGACGTCGCCCGGGGCAGCAACGCCGGCTGCACCCTGAGCGCGCGCGAACTTCGGGCGCACACCTGTCATACTGAGTGCTCGCACCATGAGCTTGGTCACCCTCAGACGCTCGCGTCGCGATGCGCCCCACCCGCGCGATGCGTTCTTACCGACGACGCGCGCCGACATGGAGCGCCGCGGTTGGGACGAACTGGACATCCTGATCGTCTCCGGTGACGCCTACGTCGATCACCCGGCGTTTGGACCCGTGCTCATCGCCCGTTTTCTCGAGGCGCGGGGCTTCCGGGTCGGGTTCATCGCGCAACCGGACTGGCGAACGCCCGACGACGTTCAGCGCATGGGGCGGCCGCGTCTGTTCGTGGGGATCAGCGCGGGCAACCTCGACAGCATGCTCAACAAGTTGACGGCCCAGCGCAAGGTGCGCGGTGTCGACCAGTACTCCCCGGGGGGGCAGCTCAACTGCCGCCCCAATCGGGCGAGCATCGTTTATTCCAACCTGTGCCGTCAGGCGTTTGGCGGGGTGCCGATTGTCTTGGGGGGCATCGAAGCGTCGCTGCGCCGCATCGCGCACTACGACTACTGGTCCGACCAAGTCCGTCGATCCATCCTGCTCGATGCCAAAGCCGACGTGCTGATCTTCGGGATGGGTGAACGACCGGTGTGGGAGCTCGCCGCTGGCCTGAGGTCGGGAGCGACCTTGGAACAGCTGCGGCACTTGCGCGGCACCGGTTACGTCTGTCGAGACCGCGAACAACTGCGCGCTTGGCAAGCTTCGCCCAGCCGCTTCACGACCGACGGCAAACCCGTCGTACTGCCGTCCTACGAGGACGTCTGTGCTGACAAGCTGGCGTTTGCGCGCATGAGCGGCGCCTTTCAGAAGGAAACGAACCCGGGCAATGCGCGCGCCTTGCTGCAAATGCACGGCACCGAAGGCGTCTATTTCAATCCCCCTGCGGAGCCGCTGCAGGAGCAGGAGATGGACGCCCTGTACGACTTGCCGTTCGTCCGCGCCTCACACCCCGACCACGCGCAGCCCGTTCCGGCCTTCGAAACCGTCAAGCATTCGATCGTGACGATGCGCGGTTGCTTCGGCGGGTGTTCATTTTGCAGCATCACGGAGCACGAAGGCAGGGTGATTCAGAGTCGATCGGCCGAAAGCGTGTTGCGCGAGATCCGCACGTTGCGGCGTATGCCGGACTTCAAGGGCGTGCTCAGTGACCTGGGCGGCCCGACGGCGAACATGTACCAGATGCGCTGCAAGAGCGAGAAGATCGAGAAGGCGTGCCGTCGGCTGTCCTGCGTGCATCCGAAGGTCTGCGACAATCTCGACGCCGATCACGGGCCGCTGCTCGACTTGATGAAGCGCGTTCGCGACGAACCGGGGATCCGGCGCGCGTTCATTGCGTCTGGAGTTCGCTACGACTTGGCGGAGAGGAGTCCCGAGTTCGTCGATCAGCTGGCGCGTCACCACACCGGCGGCATGGTCAGCGTGGCACCCGAGCACAACAGCCCCGAAGTGCTCGACAAGATGAAGAAGCCGAACATCGACAGCTACGAGCGCTTCGCAGAAGCCTTCTGCAGTGCGAGTGAGCGCGCCGGCAAAGAGCAGTACTTGATCCCGTACCTCATCACCGGGCACCCCGGCTCGACGCTGAAGGATACTGTTGGCCTCGCCCAGTACCTCAAGCAAAAGGGCATGCGCCCGCGACAAGTGCAGGATTTCATACCGACGCCGATGTCGATGGCGACGGCGATGTACTACACCGGCTACGACCCGTTCACGCTCGAGCCCGTGTACACGGCGCGGACGCTGCGCGAGAAGCGCATGATGAAGGCGCTGGTGTTCTACTGGGACGAGGCCCACTGGCCCATGGCGCGCGAGGCACTCGAGCAGGCGGGGCGGGGTGACTTGATTGGCCGCGGTCAGCACTGCCTGGTCCCGCCGGGTTACGGTGCTACCGCACCGCGTGCCCAACGCCCGAGCCCCCGGCGGAGCGGAGCCACTTCTGGCTCGAAAGCTGACCGCCGTGACGGGCCCCCTCTGGCTCGTGGTGCGGGGCCTTCAGCCAGCCGCATGCCCCGCGCGTCGACGGCTGGAAGCGGCGGTCCTACTGCGCGGGGTAAACGCGGCAAAGGGCGCTCTCGTTGAACCCCCACTCGCGTCGCTCCGGGAGCCGTGGACCATCGATCCCGAAAGCGCCTCCGATGAAACCGGTTGCGGCTTGGTTTCGGTGTGCCGCACCGCGACCGGCGCGCCGCACGTTCGGATTTTCGCAGCGCGCTGATGCATTCGGCCCTGTCTCCACTGAAAATGCGGGCTACAGTCGCGCTCGCTCGTGCTGCAGATCAGTTCACTAGAAAAGGGCTTTGGCCCGCAAGTCCTCTTCGACGACGTCACCCTACAACTCAACCCCGGGCACCGCTACGGCTTGGTCGGGGCCAACGGTGCGGGGAAGACGACGTTCTTGAAGATCCTCACCGGCGACGAACCCGCGTCGGGTGGTGAGGTGATCGTGCCCAAAGGCACCCGGCTCGGTGTGCTTCGCCAAGATCGCTTCATGAACGACTCGCAGGTCGTCATCGACGTGGCGATGATGGGCGACGAACGCGTGTATTCGGCGTTGACCGAGCACGAGCGGATCTCCCATGGCGGCTCACCCGATCCGATGCGGCTGGCGCAGTTGGAAGAAGTGATCGTCGCTCACGACGGCTACACGCTCGAGTCGCGAGCGGCGGCCATTCTGGTCGGGCTCGGAGTTCCGCCCGAGTCACTCAAGCAGCCGCTGTCCACGCTCTCGGGCGGTTTCAAGTTGCGGGTGCTACTCGGGCAGGTGCTGGTCGGTGCGCCTGAGGTGTTGTTGCTGGACGAGCCGACGAACCACTTGGACATTCTGTCCATCGCGTGGCTCGAGGGGTTCTTGCGCAACTACGACGGCTGCGCCGTGGTCATCTCTCACGATCACCTGTTCTTGGACAAGGTCGCCACCGACATTCTCGACGTCGACTACCAAACGGTCACCAGCTACGTCGGTAACTACCAACGCTTCGTCGAGCAAAAGGCCCTGATCCGCACGCAGAAAGAAGCGGAGATCGCCCGCGCCGAGAAATTGCTCGCTGAAAAGAAGGCCTTCGTCGAGCGCTTCCGCGCCAAAGCCACCAAGGCGCGCCAAGCACAGAGCCGCGTCAAGCAGATCGAGAAGATCGAGGTCGAAGAGCTTCCCCAGACCAGCCGCCGGGCCCCGCTGTTCGCTTTCGAGCAAATCCGACCCAGCGGGCGCGACGTGCTCAGCGTCGAAGGCATCAGCAAGGCGTACGGCGACAAGCAAGTGCTCCGTGGCGTCAACCTGAACGTGCGGCGTGGCGAGCGCATCGCCGTGATCGGTGCCAACGGGCTCGGCAAGTCTACCTTGCTCAAGATCCTGGTCGGAGCGCTCGACGCGGACGTCGGGCGCAGCGAGTGGGGGCACGAGGTGAAGGTTGGCTACTTCGCTCAGGACCACAAGGAGTTGCTCACGGATCCCAAGCTCTCGGTGCTCGACTTCGTTTGGAACACGTGCCCGCAGGAGGGGACGGCGTTCGTGCGCGGCCGCTTGGGACGGATGCTGTTCTCCGGTGAAGAGGTCGAAAAGAGCGTCGCGGCGCTGTCCGGTGGCGAGGGCGCGCGGCTGATCTTCTGCGCCATGATGATCGACAAGCCCAACGTGTTGGTGCTCGATGAACCGACGAACCATCTCGATCTCGAAGCCATCGAAGCACTGGTCGATGCGCTCGTGAAGTTCGAGGGCACGCTGTTGTTCGTCTCGCACGATCGGTGGTTCGTTTCGAAGCTGGCGACCCGCGTGATCGAGGTGACCAAAGACGGCATCAACGACCACCCCGGCACCTTTCAAGAGTACCTCGACCGAGCCGGTGCGGATCATCTCGATGCCAGTGCGGTGGCACTGCGGGCGAAAGAGGAACGCAAGGACGATGCGGCGAGTGCGAACAAGCTCGATTGGGAGACCCGCAAGCGACTGCAGAACCGCAAGAAGGCGTTGCCCAAGAAGCGCGACGAGCTGCTCGAGGCAATCTCGGACCAGGAACGACGGCTTGCAGAAATCCAGGCGGCCTACGCCGAGACCGACTTCTTCACCAAGACCCCTCAAGATCAGCTCTCGGCGCTCGCCGCCGAGGAGCAGGCGATCCAAGTGGCGGTAACCGACCTCACCAACCAGTGGGAGCAAATCGAAGAGGAACTGCTCGAGTTGGAGCAGCTCGAGATCTGAACTGTACGCAATTCGTGCGCGGCGCGGGGCCGCGGCGCGAGGCCGATTTTCGAGTCTTCAGGGGCGGAATTGGCCCCGCGTTAGGAGCTGTCTCGGCCTTTGGGTCGGGGCGGGTTAGCGCCCCGCTTGCGCAGCGGCTCGAGCACGCCAAGTAAGCCATTTGCCTTGATTTCTAGAGTAGTTTGCAGCTGCTCTCCGAGCTTGCCGCGCGGGAACCCGCGTTGGGAAAACCACACCAGGTAGGCTTCGGGAAGATCGAGCAGCGCCCAGCCCTTGTACTTGCCAAAGGGCATCCGCGCTTGAATCAACGCCGCTAACTCGTCAGGATCAGGGATCGGTGAATAGACCATGGATTGTGCGGTCCCTCGCGGGGGCCGGTCGAGCCAGCCTTCGAGCACATTACCGCGCTTGGCCTACAACTCAACGTATCCTGCTGCTGGTGGGCGTTGGTGCGGCTTTGGCCGCCTGCGGCGGCCTGTTGCTGTCGCGCGCCGCGCCGCGAGAGGTACCCCTGGAGCCGTTGTCGGCTTCGGTGAGCGTTCCGCCGGCCGTGCTGCCCGAGCCCGTGCCCGAAGTGCTTCCCCTTGCCGCTCCTGCGCCGGTGCAAGTCGCGGCGCTGACCGATCTGCAGTTCGGTGAGCGCATGAAGCAGAGCGTGCGCGAGGTCGGGTCCATCTCGATCGGTCGGGCCAATCGCGGCTATCTGTTCAACGGCGTCCAACTCGAAGAAGATCCGCTGTGGCACGTCGTCGAGCCGAAGTTCTCCTGGGGCACGGCCACCACCGTGGCGGCGATTCAGACTGCCATTCGCGAAGTGAATCGCATCTACCCGGGTACGCCGCGCCTGCACGTGGGTCACATCAGCAAGCAGCGCGGCGGCTGGCTGCGACCACACCGCAGTCACCAGTCGGGCCGCGACGTCGACATCGGCTTCTACTACTCGCAGGGGTCGATGTGGTACAAGCGCGCCACTGCGGAGAACCTGGACGTGGCTCGCACCTGGGCGTTACTCAGCGCCCTGCACAAAGCGAGCCCGCTCGAGTACGCGTTCGTCGATCGCTCGCTGCAGCCACTGCTCCGGCAAGAAGCCGAACGGGTGGGGGAGTCGCCTCAGTTCGTTCGCGACATGTTCGATGGTGAGCACCGGGGCGAACCCATCTTGCGTCACGCGCGTGGTCACGACGACCACTTGCACGTCCGGTTCGCGAGCGTGCAAGCGGTCACCAACGCCACCCGCGCCATCCGCAACCTCGGCAAGCGGGCGTACAACCGCGCTTCGATGTTGTCGATGCTCGAGACGCGCGCGAAGAAGCAGGCGCGCGCGGCGAAAATCGGCAAGTCGCACTGACCGCGCTTGCTGCCAGGACGACTCCTCGGACGTTCGACGCAGCTTTGGGCACACGGCCGAACGCTCTTGCGATATGAAGGCGCCATGAGCGCGCAGCCTTTCGACCCCAGTTGTTGGCAAGTGATTGAGGACTTCGAGTTCGAAGACATCACCTATCATCGGGCAAGGGGGCAGGGCACCGTGCGGGTGGCTTTCAATCGCCCGGAATGCCGCAACGCGTTCCGCCCCAAGACCGTCGACGAACTGGCGACGGCCCTGGATCACGCGCGCTGCACCAGCGACGTCGGTTGCGTGTTGATCACCGGCAACGGTCCGTCACCCAAGGACGGCGGCTGGGCGTTCTGCTCTGGCGGCGATCAGCGGATCCGTGGCGCCGATGGCTACCAATACGAATCCGCGGGGCAGATGGACGCTGCCCGCCTGGGTCGGCTGCACATTCTCGAAGTGCAGCGGCTCATCCGCTTCATGCCGAAAGTCGTCATCGCCGTGGTCCCGGGCTGGGCGGTGGGGGGTGGCCACAGCCTGCACGTGGTTTGCGACATGACCATCGCGAGCCGGCAGCACGCGATCTTCAAACAGACCGACCCCGACGTGGCGAGCTTCGACAGCGGCTACGGTTCGGCGTTGCTCGCACGCCAGGTCGGACAAAAGCGCGCTCGCGAAGTGTTTTTTCTGGGGCGCAATTACTCGGCCCAGGAAGCCTTCGAGATGGGCATGGTCAACGCCGTGGTCGACCACGCCGAGCTCGAGCAGGAGGCGCTGGCTTGGGGGGCGGAGATCAACTCCAAGAGTCCGACGGCGATGCGCATGCTCAAGTTCGGGTTCAATTTGCCCGACGATGGGCTCGTGGGGCAGCAGCTGTTCGCTGGCGAGGCGACGCGCTTGGCGTACGGGACTGCCGAAGCCAAAGAAGGTCGCGACGCGTTCGTGCAGAAGCGTCGGCGCGATTTCTCGAAGTTCCCCTGGCACTACTGAGCGTTGGCATCCCGCCGGAACGGCGAACGGAGCCTGCGGGCGTGCACCCGCAGCGAGGGCGTCGTGGGAGCCGACGCGACGGACAACGTCGGCCGCTGCCCAGATCTTCCCCGGAGACGACCAGCCTGGGCAGCTTCGAAACCGCAGTCGCCTGCAGCTTGGGAGGAAAAGCGCGGTTTCGGTTTCCAATCGGGTCAGCCCACGTTGCGCTGAAAAAAAGTCGGAACCGATCCGGGCCCGGCGTGTCTGAGCCCCATGTACGTCATCCGTGGCATCGCTGCTGGGTGATTGTTTTAAGTTAATGGTTGCGTGTTCCGACACGGTCGGTCCACGCCGAATGGAGGATTGGTCGATATGTTCGATGCAGAAGAGCTGCGTGGTGCCGGGGCCGTGGATGCCGTCGATGGTGTTGCCAACGCCACGCTGGAAACAACCCAAACGCTGCAGCAGCCGCCTTCGGCGCTGCAGATCACCGTCTGTTGGGGAGACAACGTTCTGAGCGTCAAAGAGCTCTTGCCCGGCAGTTCGTTCGTCGTCGCCGAGTCGGACGACGGCGGGGACGTCGACTTCGTTGCGCCGGCGCAATGCTTGGGCAGTGGGCGCTGGACCTTGCTGCGCAGCATCGGCGGTCAGTGCGTCGTGACGATTCCGCCGCGCGCCGACGGAACGTGCTTGCGTGGGAACGGTCGGAGCGTCGCGTTCGACGAACTGCGGGCCGCCGCACCCTTCAACGAGGACGGTCACGAGTTCGTAGTGAGTCAAGGTGACGTGGTGAGCGTCGAACTCGGTGGATTGGTCTTTCGGGTGGCGGCCATCGTGCCCGAGCGGCGGCTGCCGCGCACGTTCGGGCGCGACATGAAGACCATCACGGCGTACTTCGGTGCGTCACTGCTGAGCACGGCGGGGCTGATGGCGAGCATCGCCTACTTCGTGCCGCCACTGGGGGTGAACGACGGCGAAGGCGTGGACGCCGATCGCTTGTACTTGATTCAGCAGTTTCTCGACGCTTCGGCCATGCGCGAAGAAGAGCAGAAGGAGACCCCGCAGGCGGCCGACGATGCGCCCGCCGGTGGTAAGGAAGGCAGCCGCGCCGCTGGCGACGAGGGTGCGACTGGCAAGCCCGAGGTCGCCAAGAGCCGCAACAAATTGGCGATCGCTGGACCGAGCAACAACCCGAAACCCGAACCGATGAAGGTGTCCGAGGCGGTGTCGTTCGGCATGATCGGGCTGTTGGCGGGCGGTACGACGCGGGACGGGATCGATTCGCCTTGGGCGAGAGATGAAGCGCTCGGTAGCGATCCGCTCAGCGCCAACGGCGCGATGTGGGGCGACACGTTGGGTGAGAACCATGGCAGCAACGGTCTGGGGCTGCTGGGCTTGGCCGAAGGCGGCGGCGGGCGCTACCAAGGGATTGGCCTGGGTGATGTGGGAACCGTCGGGACGCTGGGCAACTGCGTCGGTGCCAATTGTCTGGATAACGGGTTCGGACGGGGCGTCGGGCGCAACAGCGGCAGCTATCGTCCGAAGTCCAGGGGGGCAATGCGCATGGCAACCCCTGTCATCAGCGGTCGCCTGCCGCCCCAAACCATTCAGCGCATCGTGCGACAGAACTTCGGGCGCTACCGTCAATGTTACGAACGCGGACTGAGCCGCAATCCGAACCTCGAAGGTCGGGTCTCGGTGCGCTTTCTGATCAGCAGCAACGGCAGCGTCGCCAGCGTGGCCAACGGCGGCTCGTCACTGCCTGACCAAGCTGTGGTCAGCTGTGTCGTCTCGGCGTTCTACGGGCTGAGCTTCCCCAAGCCCGAACACGGCAGCGTGAGCGTGACCTATCCAATCATGTTCTCGCCGGGTTGAGCGCGCTGGTGATTGATCGCAGCTGGCGGCGACGCCCGGCGATCTCGAGCTCGACGTGCATGAACGAAGTGAACCCGACGGGGCGCGGGTTCACTTCGTCGTGTCTTCGGCGGGGACGTCTCGGTCGCGAACGCCGAGCAGGTACAGAATGCCGTCCAGACCCACGGTGCTGATGTGCTGTTTGGCCGAGGCGCGCACCTTGGGCTTGGCGTGAAAGGCGATGCCCAGGCCGGCGGCGTTGATCATCGGCAGGTCGTTGGCGCCGTCACCGACGGCGATGGCTTGCTCGAGGCGAATGCCTTCTTGCTTGGCGATTTGGTCGAGCAAGAAGGCTTTGCGCTGGCCGTTGACGATCGGGCCGACAACGTTGCCCGTCAGCCTTCCGTCGGCGATCTCCAGCTCGTTGGCGTGCACGTAGTCGATGCCGAGCTCGCGCTGCAACCGCTGACCGAAGTAGGTGAATCCGCCGCTGAGGATCGCGGTCTTGTAGCCGAGCGCTCGGACCGTGCGCATCAAGCGGTGTGCGCCAGGAGTGATCGGCAGTGAGTCGGCGATATCGCGCATCACACTGACGTCGAGCCCCTTGAGCAAACCGAGGCGCTTGCGCAGACTCTGATCGAAGTCGAGCTCGCCGTTCATCGCCGCCTCGGTGATCTTGGCCACGTGCTCGACGACGCCGTGTCGGCGCGCCAGCTCGTCGATGACTTCGGTTTGGATCAAGGTCGAGTCCATGTCGAACGCGATGAGCCGGCGATTGCGCCGGTACATGTCGTCGGCCTGGATGGCGATGTCGCACTCCAGCTGTTGGGCAGTGACGAGCAGTTCGGCGCGCAGGGCCGAGGGATCGCTCGGCTTGCCGCGCACGCTGAACTCGATGCACGTATTCGGCGAGTGGTCGAGGTGTCGCAGCGACACGCGCCCGCTCAGCCGGGTGATCACGGCGATGTTCAGCTCGTAGCGGGCCAGGATCCCAGAGATGCGCGTCAGGTGCTCGGCCTCGATGTTTCGGCCAAACAACGTGACGATCCAACGCGGATCGCCTTGTTTCGAAACCCACTCTTCGTAGGCCTCGTCGTCGACCGGCTCGACGCGCACCGTCAGACCCAGCTCGGTTCCGAGCGTCACCAACTGGCCGCACAGGTGCGTCGGATCCTCCGCAAACTCGAGCAGCAGCCCCAGGCTCAGCGTGCGGTGAATGACCGCTTGCCCGATGTCGAGGATCCGTACGCGGCGCGGGGCGAGCTCGCGAGTCAGGCGCTCGATGAGGCCGTGTCGGTCGGGACCAGTGGCTTGCAGGAGGAAGATGGACAAAGGCGGGATCCGTCGTTGGGGCCCGGGATGGGCATCGCTCATGTAGACGTGTCGCGCGGGACCTTCAAGCTTCCGCCCCGTGTCGCGATCGGTCCGAGGTTCGACCGCGGTGTGTCGTTCCGCGCCAGCTCCGCTTCCGCGTCGAGGCGCACCGCACCGTCGAAACTCGTCGAGCGTCGCAAGTCGAGTTTCAACTCTCCCGCGAGGCCACCGGGCGCTGAAAGGGGAGTTTCAACTCTGCCGGAGGCCGCCAGGCAGTGAAAAATCGAGTTTCAACTCTGCCGGAGGCCGCCAGGCAGTGAAAAATCGAGTTTCAACTCTCCCGGGAGGCCACCCAGGGGCCAAAAGCCGAGTTTCAACTCTCCGAGAGGCCGCGACGCGGTGAAAAATCGAGTTTCAACTCGCTGCAGAGACCGCCAGGGGGCGAAAAGCCGAGTTTCAATTCTCCCGGAGGCCGCGAGGCGAATGAAAAATCGAGTTTCAACTCTCCCGGGAGGCCGCCAGGCGGTGAAAAATCGAGTTTCAACTCTGCCAAGGGTCCCCGGGCGGGGTTGCTGGCATTGCCCTCGGGCCGTGGATCGCTATAGTCGCCCGTTCCGTGCGCCAACGACGAGGCCAGATCATCCTGCCGGACAAGCCGCTGCGGCGATTCCGGTTGCCGGAGATCCCCGACGAGGTCGGGGCCGCGCCGCCGCCCTCGCGGGCCACACCGCGGGTCGTCGTCTTTGCCGGATGGTGTGTGCTGTCCGCTCTGTGCTTCTGGGGGGCAGAAGGGGTACTGGCCCCGTCGGCGCTGGCCAGCTGGGTCACGACCCGCTTGGCTCATTCCGAGTCTGCCGCTCGACCAGTCGCCGCCCGAGCACCCCGAGCCGAGGGCAAGGCCGCGCCGGCCGCCAGTGCCGCCGCACCAGTAGCGAAGCCGCCCCCACCGCGGCGCGTTCAGTTCGTGAGTTTACCGGAGGTGGGTCGGGCCGCGCCGGCGGTTCACGGCGGCAGCACGCAATCATCGTATGCCTATGCCGAACCCAGTCGCGACGAGGGGGTGACCCTGGAAAGAGCCCTGCGCGAACGCGACGAACGCGATCAACCGTTCGGCTTGCGCGCGGGGGGCGCAGTAGACGCGGCGGAGATGCCGGCAAATTTGGCTGCACGCGGTCCGACGCCGCCACCCGCGCAACCACAGCCATCCCCCCCACCACTCGGCGCCGCCAAGCGGCCCGAAGCATCGGCAAAGCTCGCCGCGCCGCCTCTGAAGCCGGCGGCACCGCAGCCTTTCGAATTCACACCGCCAGCTCCACCAGCTCCACCAGC
>QJWJ01000232.1 GCA_003235365.1 Deltaproteobacteria bacterium | reverse complement strand
GCGTATTGAGACCAACAGTGGCGATGGGTAAGGCCTTCTGCTGGGTCGTGGTTCCCCGCGTGCCGCCTGCGTATTGAGACTTGCCGTCGTCGCAGAATTCCCAGCCGCCTGGGTTCCCCGCGTGCCGCCTGCGCTCCCGCGTTTCAGTAGCTCATTGGCGTCGCAGCGTCAGGTGACCTCGCCGATCCGTGCCATGGCTGGCCTGGTCGTACCTGACCCCACGCGACACTACGACTGAAAGCGCTCCCTGCCGCCCCACAGCGAATTTGAGGCTTGATACATACCTTTGCTCTTGAGGGTTGAAGGCGAGCGCCCGCACCGTTACTGTTCCTTCGAGGTCGGCGTCGCGCTGACGCAATTGCCGGAACGGGGCTTGGGAGAAAATGCAGGCAGGGGAACTGGATGACGCCTTGGAGCGTCGGCTCGCGCGCGGCCCAGGGTCCTCCGACGCGGTGGGCGAGCTGCAGCGCGCTTTCGAAGCTCTGCTCATCAACGGGCTCCGGTGCGAGGCACAGCGTCCAGACGCTTCCGACGCCGAGTACCGGCCGTGGCGCGAACGAGCTTGTGAACAGGAGCTGATGGACCTTCAGCGGGACCTGCGAGGCAGGCTGATGGCCTGGTATGAATCGCACCGCGAGGCCAACGCCGAGCCGACGGATCTGGAGCCGGCGTTCATCAAAGCGCTGCACGGGGTTGCTGAGGTGGTCGCCAAGGCGAGCTTGTGGACGGTACCGTGTGAGCTTTCCCTCAGAGCCCGAGTGTGGCTGCTGTCAGAAGAGCAAGATAGAGAGGAGTCTGCCCGTGTCCCGAGGTTCATACTCCTGCGCGAGCCACAGTTCCCTGATGCCGGTGACGCGAACAAGCCCATGCAGATTGCGCTCCCGGTCGATAACCTCTCGGACTTGTCGTCGGCCAGTAGTATCGATCGTGGCTACTCGTACCGAATGTTCAGAGATGGTGAACCTCGAGTCTTCGTCTACCAAGACGAAGCCTCGCCCAAGGACGAGGAACCCTGGTCCAGTCACGCGGTGTCCGCGTCGTCGATCTATGGTGGCGTCATCAAAGACGGCGGCTTGCGCGCGTGGTGCGACGTGCCGCTGTGTCTGAAGGACGACAGCGTCCCTGTCCCCCTCGGCAAGCTCTCTTTTGATCTGCCAAACCGTCCCGACTTGAAGCGCTGGCCTGATGCCGACGACTTTCCGATGCGCGCGCTCCGTCGTCTGGGCGCGCTGGGGGCCGCCGGCATCCAGGCTCTGCGCGACGTGCAGTCCAGCCATTTCGATGCCGCGCTCCGACGGCTGCTCCCTGACAGTCGAGCGGAGCGCGTCACCGTCGCCGATGCTCGCCAGGCACTCGAGCCGGCGGTTCGCTTCGGCGCGCGCTGGATGCTCGGTGAGGGCGACGATGGGACGGGCATGGTTCGCGTCGCCAACCCAACGCGCACGGCGGTGGTGCTGATTTGCTCGGTCAAGACCAAGCCGGACAGCGACACTAGCCCGCAGCCATTCGTCGATGTTCGTCGCTCGGGCGAGTACGTCGGCGGTTTGGTCTTCTCCACCCGCACGCCGATCTTCGTCAACAACGTCCAGGACCTCGAAGTACCGCTGGGGGACGGCGGCGCGAAGCTCTCGCTGCGAGAGGACCCCCTGGGGTACGTTCGAGAGGTGAACTATCGAGGCGAGGAATCGTTTGCTTGCCTCCCGCTGATTCACGAGGGCAGCGCGGTGGGGACCTTGGCGCTTTCCTCTGGGGTGCCGTTGGCCTTCTGCGGGCGTGTGGCGTACGCCCGGGTGTTCGCCGACGCGCTGGCAGGGTACGTCGCTGCGTTTCGCAAGCAGCAGTTGGACGTTCTAAACAGGGCGCTAGAGTTCCTGCCTCGCACGACGGACCTCTTGGCACTCGACCCAAGGATACGGCGCAAAGCGCTGTGCCTGCTGTTGACGAGCGTTACCGAACGAGAGTGTACCTTTCAGTTTCATCGGGCGTTCGCCTTCGGTTTCGATCCCGCCAGCTCGCGTTTTACGCCGCTGTTCAGCGTCGGCCCGATCGATTCCGAAGAGTGGGGGCACGACGGCAAGATTGGCCAAGTCGAGAAAGCAGAGGTCGAACGCCAGTTCTCCACCTACCCATCGAGTTATCGGCGCCGTGCGCTCTGGCTCCGCACCAGGCAGCTGTTCCCACACGGCCTCCCGGCGAAGTTGACACACACCCGGCTGTCGAAGTTGGGGGCTCTGGCTGAAGAGGCGACTCGTCAAGATGATCGAGAGCGGAGTCGTATCTCGCGCCTGCAGAAGAACGCCGACCAGAACAAGCTCTGGCGTCTTCAGCTCTCCGACCTCGCCCCAGACGACCCGCTGCGCTGCCTGCTGGAGGTGCCGGACGCAAAGGCGGACTACCCCATCTATTGTCTTTCCATTCCCCTCGGTGGTGCGTCGCCTGCGCTGTGGCTGGTGATGAGCTCACCCTTCGCCGAAGACGAAACTGCACGCGAGCACGCATTCGGGGGAACTGAAGACCTCGAGTGGCGCCTGCTTCATCTCAGCAGTTCAGTCGCGTCGGCGCCGCCCGTGGGGTTGATTCCAGAAGGGTTCCACCACCGCCCACAACTCGTCGTCGGTCCCGACGGGCGCGTGCTCACCGCCAACCGCGCGTACAAGGAACGCTTCAACAATGCGTTCACCGGCGCCCGCGCCGGCAAGCTGCATTCGGACTGGCCCGAGTTGGCTTGCGCGACGGAAATCGCGCTGGCCGGCACGTCCACCTACGTGGAAGACGTGGACGTCCCCGGTGACGACACTCAGGCTACACAGCGTGTCGACGTGCTGGTGCGTCCGCTGTACTTCGGCCGCGACCGCGTTTCGTTGACCGTGGACTCGAGCCGCTCGGCAACGGCGACTGAGGCGAGTGTGCCCGCGGCTGCCATCGTCGACCTGTCCGAAACCCGTCGGCGCGAGGCTCGAGACAACAAGGCCAGGAACATCGCGTCCAAGGCTCTGCGTGGCCACGCAGCGCTGGCGCTGCCGATGACCCAGCTGTTCGATGGCGCGACCCTCGCCGCGCTGAGGACCGACGTCGCCAGCTCGTTGAAGTCGTTCGGGCTGACTGTGAAGGCCAGGAAGATCGAGCTTCTGGGAGGGCACTCAGAAAGCGCGAGCCTCGGTGTACGCGGCTGGTCGGGAGCGGCAGTCAGCAGCGCCATCCATCTCGAGGCCACCCGCGTCTTCGGCGCCTACCTCGAGAAGAAGGGGAAAACGACGTGTGAGGTCGGAGGCGCCGCGCGCCGCGAAGCGTTCACCAGCGTCTCGTCCCTCGCGTATTCGATGAACATCTCGGCTGGCGAGTGCAACGAAGTCGAAGAGCAGGTACGTGAAGCGCTGCGCCAAAACGAAGAGCTGCACCTCGCCTTTCCCGACGCGGTGTGCGAAGTCAAGAAGCCCAACTGCGTCTCCGAGGTGCACGTGACGGTTCGCCTCCCCGAACCGGACGACTCGGTGCAATCGGTGCGATGCATGACGGAGCGGCTTTGCCGTGGCGACATCGAGGGGTTCGTCGCACTGGCCGAGCAAGGCTTGGCACAGCGCTCTGCGGATGGCGACGCTCCGCCGGATCTGCCTCGGTTGGTACTCAACCGGGTGTTGCGCCGAGCCCAGCAGCTGTTCAGCGGTCAGTCCCCGAGTCTGGACGACTCACCCGCTGAAGAGCGCCGAGCCGCTGAGGCTCGCTTCTGTGCGTTGGCGGGTCGTGTCGTCACCATGTACGGAGACGACAGCGTGTCTCGCTCCACCCTTCAGGCGGCACTGAGGCACTTGGACATGTATTGTATGTCCCTGCAGCGCAACCGCATCTCCGCGGCGTTGCACCGCTGTTGCCGGGTGGTGAATGAGCTGCCGCGCCTGAGTCCGCAGACACTGGACGTGTGGAGCCAGCAGCTGTCGCTGATGGTGCCTTCTGGCAACCAGTTGAACGAGAACAATCACGGCTACTTGAGCCCCGCAGAGCGGCTGGTGAACGCGCTTTCCGAGGTGCATGCCGCCCTGGATGGGCTCAGGCGAAACGCCCGGTTGCTGGGAGAAGACGTCGCTGAAGCAGCGCCGGAACTCGAACGAATAGGGGCTTATGTATTGCGGTTTGTTGCCGCCTACTTCAATGAAGAAGAGCAGGAGCAGACCATGTGGCGTGAAGACCTCGGCCCCGCCCTCGAGCGGAAGCAAGCATCTTGGTGCAGGCGGGCACTTGGCCGAGTCGTGACGCAAGCGGACACGAAGACCCAGGCCGAAGACCTGCAGCGGCTCGTTTGGGCTTACATCAACCGCGATTCCGTTACCGAAGATGACGGCCTGCTGCTCGGCGCGCTCGATCGGCGACTCCACGCGGTCATCGTCGGCCTCGAGCAAGGCGACACCGTGGAGGTGGCCATCGCCAGCCTCGATCTGTGCCAGCGAGGTTTGAAACTCCTGGGGCACGCGCCCAGCGAGGAGCGAACGCTGGCCATTTCCACTTGGTTCGAGGAGTTCACTCGCGTCCACTATGAGGGAACATGAGCGTTCACAGCTTACCCACCGAAGGGGTGCAGCGTTTCGTCGACACCAGCGCGTTGCTCCGTGCGCTGCCCGAACCCGAGCGAGGTCGCCACTCCGAGGCGGGGGACGTTGCATTGCTGCTCGAAGACGACGCGGAGGTATGCACCTTCGTGACGACCGAATTTCGCCTGTGCGTGCGACGGATCTTCGAGGCGGCGAGCCAATCGCTGACGGCAGATCACCGCCACTTGAGCAAAGACGTTTTCCTGCGCGAGCTCGAAAACCAGTTCTGGTGGAGTCTGCCAACCATTCGCCCCACGGCAATGAAGGTGTTCGAGTACCTCCAGCATCGCATCGACATAGGCGGAGCCGATCTGGGGGCCCGCCCTTGGCTCAACAACGAACGCACCTACCTGGTTGTCGCGGTAGACAAGTGGATCCGGAACAAGCGCATCAGTCCGCTGGTGTTCGACAACGACTTGCCCCTCTCCCAGATCCCGTTGCTGGCAGGCGATGAAGGCGCCAGCTGCACGAACTGGGACGAACTCAAAGACCTCGTCAAGGTGCTCGGCCCGGCGCGCTTGGCAGCCGCGTTCGAGAGCTTCAAGCCCTTGCCTGAGGGCAAGTGCCTGCGCGACGTCCCCGCAGACCAACAAGAAGTGCTCATGGGCGATTGGCCCAGCCTCGATGAGGCCACTGAGGTGGTGCGGAAATGCGCAGAGGCCCTCGGCGACTTGCTCGTTTTCCTTTGGGCCAACCCGGGCCAGCAAGTCGTCGGAGACGACGAGGCCTTCGCCGAACTGAGCCGGCTGCCCGCGTTCAAGCACCACGAGGTCTCCTACCGCCGCTGGCGCACCCACGCAGAGCGCCACGACGGCAAAGGCCGGCCCATCACCATCCGCACCAAAGACGACGAAGTGATAGGGGAGCTGGCGAACTACGACGACACGACGGTACGCGTCGATAGTGAACGGCCCATTGCCCACCCAGGTGACGAGGTTTCGCTGCACTGGTGCGGCAGTGATCATCCCGCACGAGTGCTTTGGCAGGCCGAGCGAGAAGGCCGGTTCTTGCAGGCCCTTCGCGTGCAGGCCATTCCCCATGAGCTGAGGTAACCGCTACCCAGCCGTCGCAACCGGACGTGCCACCCCTCAGCTCGCACGCCCGTCGAGGAGCTGGCGGAGCCCATTGGCCACGACCTGCCACGCCGCGACTCGCGAACCCCACAGGATCACGGGACGGCCCGTCTTTGGAAAGCGCGGGGAGCCCAGGATGGCCCGATTTTCCAGCGGCACCACCTGGCACAGTACAAACGCCACCGGCACCGCGCGCTGGGATGTCAGCTGAGCCAGCTCCAGTGCGGTCGGTTCTTCGTTGCACCAAGCCCCAACCAACACGACACCCAGGTCGAAGTCTAGCGGCTCGGCGTGCACGTGCTCTCCGTCGGTCCCGGCGCCCGGCGGGTGACCGGAACACGCGCCGCTGCTCTGGGCGACAACGCGACGGTCGATGTCCACGCCTGCGTACACGTCGCGCAAGTGCTGACGCAGCTCATCTGCAAATTCTTGCTCTGACGTGCGATAGTAGACACGCACCCGCACGTTGCGCTGGGTGCCGGCGGCTGGATGGAACCACGTGCGTCGGTCGTGGTCAGTAGGCGGTGCGGTGCCGTCGTCGGGGGGATGATGGCCTATACCATCTACACCATCCGACGAAGAGTCGGCAGCACGCGTCGAGTCGGACGCCCGCTTGTGGATGCGCGCAATGCTCCCGGCCAGGTCGGCCAAGCGTTGGCGCCGCGCGGCGTTCTCCTTGCTCTCGTGTTGGAGCTGCTTCCAGTCTGTGGTCTCGCTGCGCTGGACGCGATGGAGGTACTGCTCCAGCTCGTCCTCGCCCGGCGTTTCCAGCGCGTCAGTTGCCACCCACTCGATGACCACCACGCGCTGGTTCCCAGCAGGCCAGCGCCCGCGGAACAGCATCAACTCCTCGCGGCACCACTCGCTGTCGTACCAGGTTGGCGTCATCACCACGATGAAGACGTCGGTCTGCTCTAGCTCGGCGGCGATTCGATCATCGAACAAGTCCCCTACGTCAATCTTCTTGGTGTCGAGAAAAACTCTGGCTACGGCAACATGCAACCGGAGGTAGCCCTCCAACTGCTCGACGAACTCCGTGAGCTGCTTCGCAAAATCGGCCGCGCGGCGGTAGCTCACGAAGACGTTCACTTCGAGAAGCCTCTCTGGGGGCCACTACTCCCGTCCGGGGGTTGCCTGCGCCGCCGAGAACCTCGCCCGCGACTCCGACGTGCCCCCACGAGGTCTATTGAAAGACGCTGCCCCATCGCGACTGAGACTACCACGCATCTCGCTTCGCAATCGCTCCTTCCAAGTCGTCCTGCCGTACCTGCCTGCAGGGGCCGCGCCGCCAACGAGTTCGACGCTTGCTGGCAGCGTATGGCCAGCAAACCAATCAAGGCAAACCAAGAGACCAAGAGCTGCCCACCAATCAACGCGTGCTGCGTGCGCTGATGCTGGCTCTGGCCCCCGAACTCGTTCCCGGGGACGACGCGCGCAGTCACCCCGTGGCCGGCGGTGCCAGGCGAGCGTCAAGCGTGCTCGACGCTGGGGGGACGGCGCTTGCGCTGCAGTTTGCCCCAAGATTGGTGAGTGTGGACCAGCGTGCCCGGAAAGAATCGCGCCACCACAAAAAGCCGCTGCGTTACCCGAGCTTTCCCCCATAAACTGGCTCAGACGCATCCGGGCCACTCACCACTGGCCCTTGCTCCTTGAAATTCCAGCACAATTCGCCCGCGCTTCGTCAGATTCGGTGGCCGCATGGCGCCCGAACTGGTGACAATTCT
>QJWJ01000029.1 GCA_003235365.1 Deltaproteobacteria bacterium | reverse complement strand
ACTCGGCTCCACCCCCCAAAAAAACAAAACGACGAGCCCGATGAACGTCCGCGGCGCGGGGTTCATCGGGCCATCGCGAAATGCAGCGACGTCGAGAAACGTCACTGCATCGACGTCGTCATCGGTTCTTGCGGCGACGCAGCAACGCAAGACCGAGCAGTGCGCTCAACCACAGCGGTGAGGAGTTGTCTCGTGCACCAGTCTGGATGCTACAACCACCGTCGTCGTCGGAGTCCCCATCGTCGTCATCGTCGGCGGCGTTCTTGTCGCCTTTGCTGTCTTCTTTGGGTTCCTCGTCCGCGTCGCCCTTGGGATCGGCTTGGTCAGTCGGCTCTTCTGCGTTGCCCTCGCCGTCATTGACGACGTCGTCTTCCTCGACCGAATCCCTACCGTTTTCGCCCTTCGTATCGCCGGACGCCTCTGCACGGGGGGCATCAGCGCCAACCCCTGTGGCGGTATCGTAGGCGAAGCCGCCTGGCGG
This sequence comes from Deltaproteobacteria bacterium, assembly GCA_003235365.1. GTDB lineage: Bacteria > Myxococcota_A > Polyangia > Polyangiales > Polyangiaceae > SZUA-265. The sequence goes on along the minus strand of QJWJ01000029.1, from coordinate 6,914 downwards.
GACGCACATCTTCGGACCTTCGACGGGCATGCAGGGATCGGGCAGCGGCTTGTCTTCCGTCGTATCGTCCGGCGGCGGCTCGTCGCCGTCTGCCGCGCCCGCGTCACTCTCTGACGAGGCAGAGCCATCGTCGCTGCCACCGGCGGGCGGCGCCGCACGCTGGTCGGTCGCCGGATCCGTCTCTGCGTCGGCCCCGCCACAGCTCGCTCCGCCTCTGGCTTCGCAACTCCAACCGTCGGGACAATCGGCCTCCGTATCGCACTCGACTTCCTTGGCGTGGCAGTAGTTCACCACTTCCGGCTCGCCGCAATCACACGGCGCGCGCAACCGGTCCGGATCATCCGGGGGTGGTTCTGTGGAGTCAGTTCCGTTGGCGCTGCCGCCGTCCATGCCCTCGGGCGGCTCTTCCGCACCGTCTTTGTCGGGAACCGCATCGGTAGATCCAGCGCTGTCCGCGCAATCGCAACCCAGCTCGTACTGATCGCAGGTGAACCCGTCACCACAGTCCGCGTCTCGTTCACATTCGGTCTGCCAACGGTAGACACAAGTCGAGCGCGATTCCTCTTTGCACTCGCTCTGCACCTCGACCATTTCGCAGTTGCCCGAGTCATCGCAAGATGCGCCAGCGCTGTCGCTGCAGGTCTCCCAAGTCTTGGTCTCGCACACCATGTTCTCGCCACAATCGGTGTCGGATTCACAGGGCCCGGGAATGCACGCCATGAACTCTTCCGGCTCGCAGGGCGGAGCCGGTTCGCAGTCCGCGCCGGGTTCGCAATCGGGCGCGGCCGGACAACCACCGATCCCGACCGCCTCGCAGATCATGCCTGCCGCGCAATCTTCGTTACTCGCGCACTCGCTCTGCGCAAAAATGTTGCTCGCAAACAGCGCGAGGCCCAAGCCGACCGACAGAGATGATCCCAGTTTTCGCATGCTTTTCTCCAATCTCAAGTAAAGGCACGCCGCGCATCGACGGGACGGTGGCAGCGGCAGCGCTGTCCACGATGCACGACGCATGCCACAGGGGAACGGAGCGATATCTGCTCGGGATTGCTGCCGTCACCGGGGTCCAACGGCACAGAGAGCGCTCCGCGAGAGGCCACGCTGTGCCACCGGGCAGGACCGAGCTGTCACTGTGCAGCGCTGCGCCGAACGCCGACATCCGCCGCCATCGCGGGGGGTTCGCCAAGTGATCGACGAGGTCGCTGCAGCACTGCTCATTCCGCGGTTGCAGAACTCAGCGCACGCGCAGAATGCGGCACGATGGGCAACCCGCACCACCGCCCGGGCCGTTGTCGCAATCCTCAGGCCCGTTGACGACGCCGTCGCCACAGAAATCTCCCAGTGTGCAGTCGGCGTTGCAGCCACCGTAACCACCGACGTTGCCATCCGTGCCGTTGTCACACTCTTCGCCGAAGCTCAGCACACCATCACCGCACACCGCCGTGCACTCGCTCGGCGTCGCCTCGAAACCGGAGAGCGTGAGGCGGAACGACGACCCGAACTTCTGGCGTTCGGCGTGGAACACGTTGATCTTGTAAACGTTGCCCGGAGTGAGACCGAAACGTCCCGCCGACTGTGCATTGACCGTGACGGACCCGGACTCGGGAACGTGGATGCCCCCCAGGTCCACCGCCAGCTGCCCGTTGATGAAGACCCAGACATCGTCGTCCCCGGTGAAGTCGAGTTGGGCGTTCGTGTCCGACTCGTAGCGGAACCAGTACTGCACCTCGCTGGTGAAGTAGAAGTTGTGCTCGGGCGCGTTCGGGAACCACACCGACTCGAAGGGCCAGCCGTTGTAGCCGTACTGCTCGGGGATCTGACCGTCATCCATGTCAGCGGTGGGGCCGGTCACCTCATCGACGGGGAAAAACAGCGGATTGCCGTCCCACTCGACCAGCTCACCGCCGATGCACACCCCGTTCGGATCGTCGCTGCAATCCCCACACAACGCGGCACACTCCTCGGTGCGGGCGTCAAGCTCCGTCTCGCAATCGGTCTGACAGGTCTCCGCCTCGTCCTCGAGCTCGGCAATCTGCTCCTCGAGGGCCGCGATCTCAGCTTCGAGATCCGCGATCGCATCCTCGTCGGGGGTGGCGGCCATCTCGGCTTGGTTCAGCTGGATGTTGGCGTTGTTCAGCTGGTTGCTGCGCAACTGGTTGGCCTGCTCTCGCGGCATGCGACAATCGTCGTCGCAACGCAGACGCGGCTGCCCGGTGAACATCTCCTGCGATTCTTTCGCCCAGTTTGCGCAGTTGTTGCGGCACGCCATCATGCTGTTGCCGGCGTGGATCTGGTTCGTGTCGTCGATCGACGTGAACTTCTCGCCGTTCGCACCGAAGCGATTGACGTAGCCGCCGTTGCCGTTGTCGAACAGCACGATGTCACCGACCAGCGTCTTGGCGTGCGGCCCGTCCGTGTACCACTCGCCGAACGTCGAAGCCGAGTCGATGAACGTCCGCGCGGTGTTGTTGTTCCCCGACAACTGAGGGCGACCTGCGGCGTCCAGCTCATCTTGAACGACGCCGAGCACCACGACACCATCCTTGATCGAGTCGGTGATGAAGTCCGGATGATTCGCCGGGAAGTCGCGGAAGATCGCCGGCACGCGCAGAATGCACTCCCCGTTGATCATCTCGCAAGTCGACACCGACACGCAGGTGAAGCCGTTCTCTTTCTTGCAGCTAGACGAACAGCCGTCACCGTCGGCGGTGTTGCCGTCGTCGCAGTCCTCGTTGATGATCAGGCCGTCGCCACATTCGGACGTGCAAGAAAGCCCTTCGCAATCCGGCTCCCGCAGGCACAACGCCGAGCAACCATCAAAAGGCAAGTTGTTGCCGTCGTCACACGCTTCGGCGCCCTCGCGCTTGCCATCGCCACACACCGCGTCAGTGCAGACGCTGGGAGCCCCCTCGCACTTCTTGCCGAGTTCGACGCGACACGCCGACGAACAACCGTCTCCGGGATCTTTGTTGCCATCGTCGCATTGCTCCGACGGCGCGACGAATCCATCCCCGCAGCGCGCGATTGGACGGCAGAGCTGCCCCGGTTGAGCACAACTGAAGCCGGGTTGAACGGAAAGACAATCGGGAGCGCAGCCGTCTTCGGGGTCGCGATTGCCGTCGTCGCAGGCCTCGTCTTCCGTGAGTGTGCCATCGCCACACCCCGGCGGAGCCTCGTGCGGCATGTCTACGAGAATCGTGGGATCCTCCTCGATGAACGCCGACCCCGGGCCATTCGACGGACTGGGACCGTCGCTCGATGGACCGTCCGGGCCAGGGCCACTGCCAGGACCGTCGGGGCCGTCTGGTTCGTTACCGGGGTTCGGTTTGGAGCTACCAGGACCGTCGGATTTGGGACCACCGGGCTTGTCGGATTCGGTTACTCCGCTCGTGGTGGGGGGCGCGGGAACCCCGTCGTCTGCCGAACAGGCGAACGTGACCGCGGCGAGGAAGAGGACTGGTGTGATAGGTGTGCGCACAGCCTCGCAATGATATCTCTTTTTCACCGCACTGCTTGGGCGGCGAGGTAGCGAGCACGAGATCACACCGAGCAGACGCGCTACGAGACCCCTCGGAACGCCCCACGTACAGTTTTCCGTGGTGGTCAGACGGTGAGCCACTCAAAACCACTGCACGGAGTCCCAGCGGCAGGACAACGCGGAGCAGCACTGTGCATCGACCGGGTATTTCACTGCCGGGCCCGCGCGTGGCGGCTCCTGCGAAGCCAGTCCCACCGACCAACGGTGACACACGGCAGAAGGGGCGTCGAGGAACACTCTGCGAGCTGGCCAGCGCCGCACCCCGGCACGACGCGTCGAAACCCCGACTGGACCCGCACGGCTCCAACCCAACGACAGACCGACATGTTCTCGACACAGAGAGTGGCGGTGAGACGCCTGGCAGGTTGACAGGTGAACACCATTCGACGACCGCACCGATAAACGCACGAGATTAACCCCCACGCAGGACGACTTGTCGTTGCACGTTGAGCGTGCTTTATTCGAGCAGATGCAATCCACGCGGTGGGCCGTCTTTTTTCTAGCAACCCTCAACGCTTGCGCCTCGAGCTCCAGCGAGGAGAGCGAACTGGTGCTCGAAAACAGCTCTGACGTTTGCCTGCGGTCGGCGGGTGACACGTTGGAGGTCCTCGTGCAGTTCCGAACCTGTCTGTCCTCCTCCTGCGACACCCTGGCAAGCGCGACGTGTAGCATCACCGCCGAGGGAACCAACCTGCTGCTCGAAGACCAGGCCACGATCAAGCGCAAGCAAGCGGAGTCGTGCACCAGCGATTGTGGCCTCGTCACGGCGCGGTGCTCCTTGCCGGATCTTGCGCCGGGGCAATACCGCATCCTGCGCGCCGGGGACTCCGAGGACATCACCCTGCCTGCCGACGAGGTACAAGTGTTGCAGCGGGTACAGAACTGCGTCGGCTTGTTCGACTGATACGACCATTGGCCGTGTCTGTGGTCACGCCACCACGCGAGCCACTGAATCCGAGACAGATAGCCTCATGAAACGTCGCGCAGGAAACCTTCTGTGGATTTGGGCTGCGGCGAATTGCGTCATGTGCACGCCACGGATCCCGCGGGTCGACGAGTTGCTCGAGTTTCGCGACGCGGATTGGCAGCGCGGCAAACTCCTCGGGCACGTCGTGTTCGAAGCACCAGCAGTGACCCCCGCCTCGACCTACCGCTTGTACCTCGGACTGAACGCACGTGATAAGTACACACCTCGGCCCCTGACGATCTGGCAACAGCCCAATGCACGACGCCGTTTCACGCATGTGATAGCAGGGCCAATACCGCGCCACGCGACACACTGGCTGGTGTATGCCGTCGACGATGACGGGCAGGAAAGCGGCTCCCCCCTCGCCCTGCAGATTGCTGACCAAGTCCGCGCCTCCGCGCCATACGAGTTGCTGCCAATCAGCACCAATGTGGCGAGTGACGCGCGCCCGGTGGCCGTCTATCGCAACCGCCGAGCAGTCCGCGGTGCGAGTGCCGCGTTGCTTCGGTACCTCGACGAACACGTCGACTTCAGTACCCAATCAGTGCTGCAAGTGAATTTGACCGCCGCCTGCCCCGGGGATTGGGGGATCCAGTTGCTGGGCTTGCACCATTGGGAGCAGCGTCTCGAGGTGCACGTGCACGTCTGGAGCACCAACGAGATGCAAGCCGCGTGTCACCGGCAGTACTGGATCGTCACTGGCGCTGTCAGTGACGACACTTCCGTCGCGGTCGTGCCATTCTCCGAGTGCATCCACCCCATGTACGACTGCAACGCGGACGCCTCCGCTCGGCTCCACCTCTGAAGTCGCGCCGCGTCACACTCGACCCCGGACGGCGACAGCGATTCCGCGCCAGCAAACTGGCGACCCCTCCGCGCACTAATCGAGCCGAAAACCCGCCGACTTGACCTTTATTCAACCAATCGGTTGACATTCTCGAACGGGTCCCTATCATTCAACTCAATGGTTGAACGAAGGAGCCTCATAGACGACGAAGCATTGAGTCGAGCCTTCCACGCCCTCTCCGACCCCTCCCGGCGACACATCATCGAGCTGCTGCGGGAGGCGGGAGAAATGAAGGTCGGCGACATTGCCGCGGCGTTCTCGATGAGCCTCAACGGCGTCTCCAAGCACCTCAAGGTGCTCGAGGCCGCCGGCATGGTCGAACGACGCATCGAAGGGCGTCAGCACTTCATCCGAGTCGATTGGCCAAGCCTACAAGCCCCGTACGAATGGCTCCACTTCTACCACCACTACTGGTCGCGTCGACTCGATGCCCTCGTCGACTACGTCGAATCGGCCCACCGCGCATCGAGCTCGATTCCCCAAGCCAACAATCCCCCGAACAACAAGCACAAGAAGGAGAAGTAATCATGCCTTACGAACTGTCGATTACACGTGTCATCAACGCCCCCCGCAAAACTGTCTTCGAAGCCTGGCTCGATCCGGAGAAGCTCGCCAAGTTCATGATCCCCGGACCGGGCATGTCGGTCCCGAAGGCCGAAAGCGACGCGAAGGTCGGTGGCGAATTCCTCATCGTCATGAAAGCCGGAGACATGGAGTTGCCGCATCGAGGAGAGTACAAGACCATCGACAAGTACGAGACGTTGGCGTTCTCCTGGCTCTCGAAACACGCGCCCGAAGGCTCCATCGTCACGCTGAACTTCAAAGAGCTGGCGGACGAGCAAACCGAACTGACCCTGAAGCACACGGGGCTCCCGAGCGTCGAATCACACAACAATCACGAAGAGGGATGGGGGCGGATCCTCCAGGTGCTGGCGGAAGCGGTTTGAAGCGCGCCGAGAAGCACTGCATATTCTGCGGGCAAAGATCGGCCAGCGGCGATCGACGAGTCGCGTCGGGGTGAAGCCTTGGCGCGACGAACCACCGATGCACGACGCCGCGTTGCGAACCGCGAAGCGGTGATCGCCTCAGGGTCGGGGCCCGCGCGGTGCGGTCGAGTGAAATTGTTTTCATCCACTCGCAGCAGCTCGCCGCGCTACCCTCCCTGACGTCGTCTCGGTGAAACGGCTGCAGTGCGGGCATTGGGTGCCTCGCCGCGGTATCGTGATCGGGACACGACCTCGGTAGCAAAGGCGATCTCGCGTGAACTCACGATTCCCACTCCACGCCGGTTCCTGGGGCCCGGCCTCGGTACTGTTCCTGATGATGACTGCCTGTGGTGGGCGTTCAACCGGGGCCGACCCTGGGATGAGCGCGGATCAACCCGAGGGCGACACGTCAGGGAAGTTCGCGGGCCCGGACGAACCGGCTGGGAGCAAGACTCCCATCGGCAACACCGCGCCTCACGCCAGCGGCTCGAACCCCCGCAATGTGCCTGCAAACACAGCGACGGGTGGCACCGCGTCTTCGACAGGCCCCACGCCGACGCTGGTAACAACTTCCAC
>QJWJ01000119.1 GCA_003235365.1 Deltaproteobacteria bacterium | reverse complement strand
GTACTGAGCAAGACTGAATACGGGGATGACTGCGCGCCGCGGCTGCGCGCCTATTTCCGCGATCTCGACGCGGGAGGTGAAACCAATACGCGCTGCAAAGTGCTGGTCGTGGGTGACGGGCACGTCGGCAAAACGACCCTGGTGCAAGCGTTGAACACGGGTGAGCCCCAACCCAATGCCCCGGCGCGGACCGAGGGCGTGCTGATTGCCGACTTGCCGCTGAGCCTGACGAATGGCAACGCCGTCACCGCGCAGCTGTGGGACTTCGGCGGGCAGGAGACGTACCATGCCACGCACCGGCTGTTCCTGCAGCCCAATGCGCTGTTTGTGTTGCTCTGGGCCCAGCACTACGACGCCCCCCCCAGCGATCGGCACGATCTGGACTACTGGCTGGCGCTGGTTCACGACCAGGCGCCCGAGGCGCGTGTGGTGCTGGTCGAAAGCCAAGTCGACCGCGCCGACCGCGACCCGAAGTATCAGCCGCCCTGCGGCGTTGCCCCCGTCGCTCAAACGGCGGTGAGCGCTCGAACGGGGCAAGGCCTGGAGGGACTGCGGGGCATTCTTGCTGGGCAGATTTCCGAGCTGCGACACCAGTGGGGCTTCGTGCTACCCAACAGCTGGATCGCCGTACGCGACAAGCTGGGTAGCATCCGGGAGCAGGCACCAACGCCTCCAGGCGCGCCGGCGAATTGGGACGACCTGAGCATGCCGCGCGGACAGTTCGAGCAACTGTGCGACCGCGAGCAGGTGTCTGACGCCGCTGCCCTCCTCGAATACCTGCACCGTTCCGGCTCGGTGCTCCACTTTCAGGGCCTGTTCGAAGACCGCGTGATCCTCGACGTCGGTTGGATGCTCGAACAGGCCTACCAGCTCTACACGCACCTGAAGAACAGCGACGTCCCTGCAGAGCGGAGCGGAAGCTTCACGGGTGCGACGCTGCAACGCTGTTGGGAACAAGAGCGCGTCTGTGACTTGTTCGTCAGCTACTTGCGGAGAGCCAAGGTTGCTTTCGAGCTGAATCCGCACAGGCAGAAGCCCTTCGCCGAGCGCCGCTTCGTGCTGCCCTCGTTGTTGCCCGCCGAACCGACCGCGGCGCTTCGCCGTTGGGAGGACGTCGAGGCAGGTGAACTTTACATCAAGCTGTCCGGAGCCGGTGTGCACCGCATTTGCATCGAGCAGGCGCTGGTGGACTGGCACGCCGACGCCGCGTCGGGCGAGGCATCGTGGTGGCGAGATGGCATCGCGCTGTTCGATCCGTCGACGCGAAGCGACGCGCTGCTGGAGTACCTCCACGGGTCAGCGAGCAGTGCGGACGTCGCAGACGGCTGTGGATCACCCAATGGACCGACCGCGCTTCAGCTCCGAGTTCGCGGCGGAAGATCCGCGGAGTGCGCCGGCAAGCTGCTCGCCTATTGGCTCAAAGCGTGGCCCAAACTCAGCGAGGCGCGGCGGCTGCTCAGCGTGGACGGGGTCAACTTCGCCGCCGCCAGTGCCGTCGAGGAAGCGCGCCGTTTGGGCAACCAGAACGTCGCCATCGCCGAAGGGCCCAATGCCGGACATCCCGTGCCCATCGCCGACTTCGCGCCGTTGATGACGTTGAAGGCCCAGATAGAAGGGGTCGAAGTAGAAGCCTCGCCCCAAGCGCCGACCAGCGATCTCGCTGCCGACCCCGCCGTGCGGATCTTCATCTCCTACGCACGCGTCGACGAGACTCACAAGAACGAACTGCAGAAGCGCCTGCGCGCCCTGCGCGGCGAAGGCGCCGAGTTGAGCGACTGGAGCGAAGCGGTGCATGTTTGGGACGATCGTCAACTGCCGCCGGGCAGCGACTGGGAAGGCACGATCGGCGCCGAGCTTGCCCGAGCGGACATCGTCTGCTTTCTGATCAGTGAGGACTTCCTGGCCTCGCGCTTCTGCAACTTCGAGGAACTGCGCCCCGTCGTACGCCGCGCCAAGGAAACGGGCGCGCCGGTGATGGTCCCCATCATCGTCAGACCGACGGACTGGACCCACCACGCGCTACTGAAGCCCCTGCAGGCCATCCCCAAAGACGGCAAACCGCCGGAAGAATGGTCGAGCGACGATGCCTTCTGGGTGGACGTGAAACAGAAGCTCCGCGCGACGATCGAGCAGGTGAAGGCGACGCGGAAGCGGCGCTGAGCAAGCATCGCGACGGAGTCGGCGTTTCCGCGCTGCGCCGCCCAGGTTAGCTCGCCGCGCCGTGGTTGGGGAACTCGAGTGTCTCCGTCAACGGCTGCATGGGCCGCACCGCGGCGCTAACGGCGTGCCAGGCCGTGTCGAGCCCTTGCGTGTCTCGGGCGAACAGCATGATCCCGAAGTTGGCTTTGGAGTGATCCACGATGACGCCGTAGTCGTGACCGCAGAGGTAGGTTCCGTTGCGCGCGATCTGTAGGGTCATGACGCCGTGCGACTGGGAGCCGGGGCGCGTCGACCGCCACGGCCCCGTCAGGAAATCGTTGCCCGTGAACGCCCCGTCGAAGCGCCACTGCAACTTGCCAGCCTGAGGCACGGTGACGAACGTGTATCCGTCAGGCGCTTCGGTCGCCTCGACCCGGTGCACGTGCCACCGCGGGCCGACGTAGTACACGGGCTGGATCGCCGACCACCAGGTGCCACCGAGGTGCCGGGTCCGACCGTGATACAGCGACGCGACGAGCATCTTGACCAAGGCGTGGGTCGCGCGGTCGCGATCGGCACCGAAGTCGACGGATTGAACCTTGCTCAGATCTGGATGAAGCGCGTCCAGTCGCGTGCCGTCGACGACCACCGGAATGACACGGTCGCGCAGATTCTCGAGCGCCCAGGTGGTCTCCCGCTTCACCCACTCGGAGGTGGCTGAGTGGGCGGAGACGACCACGACGACCCAGTCCGCACTGCGCAGCCCCCGCTGGAGCGACTGCTCCCAATCGTCGGACGGAGCGATCCTGTGCTCGTCGACCCAACACGTGTGCCCGACCGCCTCCATCAGCCCCTGGAGATTGGCAACGAACGGCTTGTCCTGTGACGAATGACTGATGAATACGATCGACACGACGGCCTCCACGCCTCCAGGTGAACTCGACGCGAATAGCCCAAGAACAGCGCCGAAACAAGGTCGCCGGGCGCCGGTCAGAGCTGCCGAGCGTTGGTCGCGCCCAACAATCGAGCTCGCAATCGCCGACTCGAAGCACGTCAATCTCGCGGAATCGCGCAAATGCCGACCGCAGCGAGGTCACCACAGTCGTCGAACTCGCCCTGGGGCACACAAGCGGCGTCTTCTGACAGATCCGCGCAGGTCGAATCCTCGTCACACGCGCGCGTGCACACGCCGCACACACAGTCGAGGTTTCCGCAATCGGGACCGGTCGCGCAGCGCATGAACCAGTTCGTGTTGGTCGAGAGGTCGACGCCGCTGGTGTCGGGCTCGCCAGCGTCGATACGTTGGACGCCACCATCCACGCAGGCAAGGTCGACGGGTGTACACTCGACGGTGCAAACGGGGTCTTGGCCGCAGTTGTCCGGGCGGCCGCAATCGCGACGCCACGATGCTTCGTTCGCATTGACTTCGCGTTCCGTCGCGCACAGGTCCTCGCTCCACTCTACAGCGGAGTGCAGGCACCAATGTCCGTAGACACAACTCCACGCCCTGACCACGTCGGAGTCGGCTCCCGCCCCCGCTTCCTGGGGGATGTGCCTCCCGCCAGCGTCGGCAGTTTGCCGCCCTTCTGTGTCACGTCGCTCGGCGTCTCTAGTGCTCGCGTCGATCACGGAAGCGTCCCTCGACGTCGATGGCGCAACGATCTGCCTACCGTCGGACACGCCGGCTTCCGATCGGCCAGGAACAGTCGCGTTGGAGTTCGCCCGCGCGTCGGTATCGAGACGCTCACCGGGCATCTCGTCGTCGGTCTCGCCGCTCGCCGGTTTGCGGTCGACCGTGCCGTCATCGACCTTTCCGCTGTCGCGCGGACCATCGTCGTCGTTCGTGCTCGTACACGCGAGCAGCGCGAGCGCCGCGATGAGCCACACGCCCACCATCTGTTTCGCTGTGCCGGATCCCATGGTGCCCGATCTCACTGTGCCGGATCTCATGGCGCCGCACCATGCCTGCCCCCTCCCCAATTCGCAACCCAGCCCAGGAATACTTCACATTCCCCGCTCTCAGCTCGAATTGACAGCGATCACCAATGACGCTGAGACGTCGCGTTCCAGCAATTGGAGCTCTCGCTCTCGTACGAGCTGTCGCGCATTCGACGACCTGCGCGAACGAACGACGCGCAGCCGTCTGTGAACGAGTTCACACTCGTCGTCCGAAGGCACCGATGACGCGGGGCGTCCACGTTTGAAGCGGCTCCGGAGCAGTTGCGGCCCCGGTCGTCGCAATGGTTGTCGTCGGGGCGTAACAGCAGACGGCGCTCGACGATTCGAGTCGGACTCGCGCTATCTCCCCGGTTCCCGTGCCGTCGGGCGACGAGGTTGGAAACGGTCCGGCACCGATCGTTGCCCAAAGGATCGCCATGCCCAGTACGCCACACCTCTTCAAGGCGAATCGTCGATGACCGGCGGCGGCGGCACTTCCCCCCCGACTGGAGCGGTTCCGGGTGTACCAGGGCAGGGCCCGGCGCTGGAAAAGCGTCGATCACAATTGTACGGCACGGTCTCGCCTTCGCAGCTGCAAACGTTCTGCGGCGCACCCACGCAAGCTTCGTCCTTCGCTGAAAAGCACTTCCCTTCGTTGGCGCCGCACCCCAACCCGTAACACATGCCCGAAGCGCAGTCGGCGCCGGTGTTGCATGACTTCCGACCGTCGTCTTGATCGTCATTCCCGCAAGCGCTCATCCTCGCGAGGATGGAAAACAACCCGAGAACCACGAGGCCTCTTCTTGATCGTGGCGTAAACATCTGTAGCTTCCTCCGTCGTTGAATCCACAAAGTCGCTGTGTTGATCTCTCAGGGGTTCATATCGGCGGCCATGAGAATTCCCCAGTCCCAATCGATGAGGCGCGTCCAGTTGGGTCTGCTCATTCCCGCGCAATCCGTCGCGACGCAGGTGCTCGAACTATCGACGCCAAAGGCGACAAACCGGCTACCTCCACTCGAGTTCGTCCTGAAAAGCGCGGAGCCGCTCATACCCTTTGATGTGTCCGCCGAGAACCCAGCTCGGCGATAGTAGCCGCTCTGCTGAGACACGCCCACCGAAGATGCCGCCTTCGGGCGATCCCGGACCGTCGTGATTCAGGAACGAACGACGCGCAGCGACTGTGAACGAGTTCACACCCTTCGCCCCGAGGCAGCCATGACGCGGGGCGTCCACGTTTGATGCGGATCCGGAGCACTTGCGGCGCCACGGAAGGTCGTTCCCGAAGAATCTCCCAAGGCCACCTCGTTGCTACAGCGCCGCCGCGGTCGCCAGATGGACGTCGCTCGTGGTATTTCACGATGCAGGGCCACGCAGACTGACCCGCTTCATTCGCCCTCTGCAATCAATCTCTGAACTGCCTTGTTCTGTCCTGAGTTTCTGAGATGACGTTTCTGAGATGACGTTTCTGAGATGACGCCGACGCCTGAGCTCCCGATGTCGAAGCACCAACCCGAAGCGTGCGACGCGTTCATCTCCTATGCCCATGCCGACGCCGAGTGGGTGCAGGTGTTGGCCGACAACCTCGAGCGGCTCGGAGTGCGGGTGTGGCTCGATGCCTACGAGATCCGCACGGGTGACGTCTTGGTGCATCAGCTGGAGCGAGGGATCCGCAGTTCGCAGACGGGCGTCGTGGTGTTCAGCCGCACGTCGGTGAAGCAGCAGTGGGTAATGGAGGAGTACGCAGCCATCATGGCACGCACAGCTGCGGGCAAGCAGCGGCTGATCCCCGTGCTGCACGAAGACATCGAGCTACCGCCATTCGCCGCGTCGCGTGTGTGGATGGATTTTCGCAGCGCGGACGGGCCCGAGTACGAAGCACTCGTCGAGCAGTTGGCGCGACATCTGAAGGGTGACGGACGTCGACCCCGGCCCACGCGCGGCGAGCCGCTGCAGCCAATGCCGGGCTCTGCCTTTCGCGCCGAGGGGCACGTCGACTTGACGTTGCACATCGCCCGCGACGAGGTCGCACTGTCGGGGATCGACGGGTTTTTGGGTCGAGCTGGCACCGGAGATGCCGCAGACGACGCCGAGATCAGACAGACACCGCACGGCTTTGCGCCAAACGCCGAGTCGGAGCTGTGGGAGCTGGAGCGTGAGCGCCGCCGTAGTCCGCAGGCCGTCGAGCATACGGTGCGCGACGGCAAAGCTACCGGCAGGGGTCCGACATTGCACCAGCACTTGCTTGCGGTCGGCGCGGCCCTGGGTGACGCATTCTTGAAAGGTCCTGTGGCGGATGCGCTGACCAAAGCGCTCGGCAAGGCGCAGAGCCTCAACACGACGCTGCGCCTCGGGCTGGTGGTCGCCCCCGAGCTGTACAACCTGCCCTGGGAGACGCTGTGCCTCCCGCAGCACGACGCGCTCGCCCTGCGGGAGCCGCTGGCGCTGCAGCGCTGCGTGGAGTTGTATCGCAAGATCCCCGCCGAGGCGACGCCCGCTCACGCCATCCCGGGCCCGCTGCGCATCCTGGTCGCGATCGGTAGCCCAGAAACCCAGTCCGAAACGGGTGAGTTGCTCGACGTGGAGCGCGAGTTGAGCCGCATCCTCGACGGCACCCAAGCCGCCCGCCAAGCGGGCAACACCAGCGTGCGCATCCTGCGGCGCGGCACCCTGAAGGCCATTCGCCAGGCTCTGACGGAACAACGCTTTCACGTCCTGCACGTGACCTGTCACGCCAGTCCCGAGGGTCTGGTGCTGGAGGACGAAGACGGCCGTGAAGACGTGGTGGACGCCGCGCGCTTCGCGAAAGCGGTCTTGCAGGCAGATCGCGGAGTGCCGCTACTCGTGCTCTCGGGCTGCTCGACGGCCCAAGGGGTCGTGAAGGCGATATCCGCAACCGCCAAGGCAAGCGAAGCCGACGCGGACGCTGCAGCAGCCGAGAACCCCAGCGACGGCACTGGCGCAACGCCCTCGGCGGCAGAGCTGCTGCCCGGCGTGGGCATGGCGCTCGTGCAGCACGGCATTCCGGCTGTGGCGGCGATGACCGCGCCGGTGACCGACCGCTACGCGATCCGCTGGGCGCGGCTGTTCTATCGCGAATTGTCGAGTGACGGCGTGGAGCCGTTGCCGTTGCGCGCCCTGTGCAACGCGCGGCGCGCGTTGGAAGAACAGCGCCGCAACGAACCGGAAGACTCTGCCGCAGCCCAACTCAGCGAGTGGGCCACACCGACGTTGTTGCTTCGCGGCCCAGGGCTGCGCCTCTACGATCCGAAGGGTCCGAAAGAAGAACTCCGTTCACCGACTACACCGCAGATGCCCGGCATCGTGGTGCGCCAGATCGGCGACTTCATCGGACGGCGCCGGGAGGG
>QJWJ01000118.1 GCA_003235365.1 Deltaproteobacteria bacterium | reverse complement strand
TGAGTGCGCCCTTGGGGCTTGGATTCCAGCGTCTTGACGATGATGGCTTCGACATCATCATCGCCAATCTTTCGAGGGGCTCCTGGTCGTGGCTCGTCATAGAGCGCGCTGACTCGACCAGCGAGGAACCGCTGTCGCCACTTGAGTGGCCGAGCCTGCCCACCCCGACCCGTGCAGAAACGACTCAAATCGCCGGTCGCATCGCCGACCGCGTCGAGGCGATCCTGAAGAAGCACGGCCGCAGTTTCGACCCCGCCGAAGCAGACCCCGAGCCTCCCGAGCCAACCGAGTTGCAGCTCGAGCATCCCGCTTTGGACGCTTGCTACGACGCGGCGGCACTGGGGGTCGAGGATGGAAAGATGGGACCCGCGCATTGGTCCTCACGCCCGAAGACCTGCTGGTGCGTCTGTGCGCCGCAGTGCCCCCTCCGCGTTTTCACATGGTCCGGTACTACGGAGTGCACTCCAGTCATTCCGCATTCCGCTCACGTGTTGTGCCCGAGCCGCCGGAGGATACCACAGCGTTCCGAGCTCCACCAGCGCAGGGTGACCAACTGGAGCTGCTGGGAGAAGCAGACGACAGTTCACCTAAAGCAGTGCGCCATCGCTGGGCCTGGTTATTGGCGCACATCTTCGCTGCGGATCTCGACAGCTGCCCGAAGTGCAGCGGCCCGATGCGCTGGCTCGAGGTTGCCAAGACCGCGACGGCAGCACTCCTGGTGATGACGAAGCCCCTTCGCTCATGCCCAAACTGCCGTCGGCAGTTCGGGGCCCGTGCGCGTGGGACCCTTGGCCCCGCATCCGCCGCCCGAGCCGCCAAGAACCCCGTTTGGTCAGCTGAGCCTGCGGTTTGGCAACTGAACCGCACCGCTTCTGGGCCGAGTTGCCCTTCGAGGCCATCGAGGGGATGCACCGGTCCCTCTTCTCGCCGGCTCGTGCCTACGCGGAGGGTGCGCCCCGGTCTGCGCTGCCGCCTTCGACCGCATGACCGTGCTCGCCATCTCTCGGCACGGCCCCGCGGACCCCGGGTTCGCGGTTGGTGCCCCGGCCCGTTTTCGCAGTTGGATTTCCCTTGGCGCCGAGCCCGCCTGACCGACGCCCAAGCCACCTGGTGCGACGACGACGCGGCGATGCGAGCGCGGTGAGGGTGGACGTCGGCCCAGCGAAGCACGCGGGCGCAAGCCAGGTCAGTCAGTTCCCATCAGCGGAAGTATGTGGCGTCGGGCGCGGCGCATGCGGCAACTCAATGAAAGAAGAACCTTCCACGCACCATGAACTCTGCAAATTCGGCCTGCTTTCACCCTTGGGGCTCCGTCTTGAATGAATGCAACAGCTTAGGGCGCGCCTGCCGATGCGTACCGCGCGTGATCGTCAGCGTTCCCGCCAAGCCGCACCACTTCACCGATCCCGATTGATGCACCTTGTCTCACCGATAGGCACGCCATTCAACGTCGCGACAATCGAATTGACGGCCTGCTGAAACTGAGGCTTGGAAAATTCAGCGTCTTGAGTCACCGTGCTCGCGGGTCTGCCCGTTTCGCCATGGTGGCGGTCTTGTTCTCTGGAGCTGGCCCAGCAACATTCATCCCAAACGCTACCTAGGCCGCGCTAGAGATCCGACCGGAATAGCGTGAGCCCCAAGGGCGATGAAGCGCCCAGCCAGCAAGGCGCGAGGAGTCGAGCATACTGGAATAATCGAGCGACGGGCAAGCCGGGATGCAGCGGTGCTCGAAGGCCAAGTTATCCCGGACCAGGTCCTTAGCTCCGAGCTCGGTCCCCCACTGGCGAATGGCATTCTAATGAACAACACCACCAACGCGTTTCGAATCACTTGGCTGCTTGTCCTGTTGGCAGCCGGTTGCAGCAGCGACAGACCGCAGTTCGCCTCTGCCCCCAGCGCTGACCAGGGCGCGGGCGGAGCGAGCGACGCGGGTGAAGCAATGGGCGTGGGTGGGGCGAACGGTACGGACGAAGTAACGGGAGCGGGGGAGTTGCCGAATACCGATGACGTTGCCGCTGATCGGTCCTCAACAACGCCGCCGAGTGGTAGCGAGCCGCAAGACAACGCCATGGGCCTGAGCGATGGGGACGACCCGGCTGATCTGCAGCAGGGCGGCGAAGAACCGGTGATGCCTGGCCCGTCCAACGATCTTGGTCTCGATCCAGAGCCCACCGCCGGGTTGGAGCAAGGCCAGTCCTGCGAAACAGACAGCGAGTGTGAGTCAGGTTTTTGTACCGACGGCTATTGTTGCGACGCCCAATGCAATGGCATCTGCGTGGCGTGCGACCTGACTGGCGAAGAAGGCCTCTGCAGTGTAACGGACCACGACGAGTCCTGTGCAACTCCAACGTGCCCGTCGGATACGGAATGCAGAAGCTACCAATATGTCGATGGCCCCACTTGCGCAGCAGCGGGCGAGTGCGTCTCCATGGCCGACTGCGAGGTCAATGACGCTGCAAGCGGTACCCCCTGTCAGGACGGTGAAGGCGCATGCGATGGCGCTGGACAATGCGTCGTGCCCGACAAGCTTGTGCTCGGGGAAGCCTGCTCCACCGACGACGAATGTGGGTCCGATAGCTGCGCCGAGGCCGTCGGTGGCGGTCGCGTTTGCTGCAGCGAGGTCTGTGATGGCCTCTGCGAGGCATGCGGCAGTGACGGCTTCTGCGATGAGGTGCCGGCGGACGACGCTCGCTGTCCAACATTGACTTGTGCCCAGGACTCAGTCTGCGCGGACTATCCGGCGCCCCTCCGCTCCAACCGCTGCGGCGGCCTGGGTCAGTGCGTGACCGAGGGGGCGCATTGCGTTGGGTCCTTTGCGAATTCATCGACGAGTTGCGGCTCTGGCATGTTTTGCGACGGAATGGGCGCTTGTGAAGATGCTTGCAGCGGGGGCGATACCTGGTGCACGAACGAATGCGTAGATCTGACGACGGACTCGCAAAATTGTGGAAGCTGCGGCAACACCTGCCCCGGAACCTCTTCGTGCGTGTCTGGAAGCTGCGAATGCCTCGGCCAAGGTGAATTGCTGTGTTCCAACGCGTGCGTGGACGCCGACGACGACGTTTCGAACTGCGGGATGTGTGGGCGCACTTGCGAACCGTCCAGCGAACCCGGAAGCTCGGCCGTGTGCAACGCGGGGTCGTGTGACGTGTGCGGCGCGTATGGTGAAGACTGCTGTGGCACCTCTTGCGGCTCCGGCTTTGTGTGTGGGGGGGGAACTTGCGATTGCCAGATTGGATCCCACTTCTGCACGCAGGGTATCGCCGAAGGCAGCTGCGCGGACGACAACGACATAAGGAATTGCGGCACGAGCTGCGCGGACTGTTACCAGCCCAACGCGAATCCCGCGTGTGTCAACGACGCGTGTGCCAACACTTGCCCGGCCACGGTAATGACCCTCTGCCAAGCGGGCAGCAATGGCAAGCCGAGCTGCGGGTTGTGGGACTTCGAGTCTCAGACCGTGGAAGATTGGGCCTACGACACGGCCACGGCGGGGACGCGTGATGCTTCAGATGGCCCGCTCGCGTCGAGCAACGAATCGCAGAACGGCCTTCACTCGTTGGCGATTCCTTTCGACTCGACGAACGTTCAAAATGGTCGCGTGGTGGTCCACGTCCCCTTGTGCACGTCTGGACAAACAGTGGACCTGAGCGGAAAGGACATCGCTGTCTACGTACGCTTCGTGAGCGCGCCCGGCAGTCCAGCGTTCGCAGACTCGACTGGCACCAACGCCATCTATCTGTACGCGGGCCCGAATGACCCGAGAGCAGGCGGATCCGGGTTCCAAGTCAACAAGGAGACTGGCGGAGGCAGCACTCCTGGGAGTTGGTTCCGCGCTGCGATCGACGTCGACTCTGCATTTTGGCAGGACCCAGATGTCCTGCCCGCCGCGACACACATCGGTGTGTCCCTCTCCGCATCCCCGTGGAAGGGAACCATCTACGTCGACCGAGTCACGATCGAGTGATTCGATAGGCGCCTTTCGCCGGGCGAAACACGTGACCACCAAAAACGCCCGGGTGCTCGCGGCCGTCGAGCACCTGCGCTCAACTCACCCCGAAGCGCTCGCGCCGCTGCTCGACGCTTCTCAACTTGGTGCGCGCATGGTTGGCAGTGGCTTCGGTGGATGCGTTCTCGTACTGTCGCAGCGCGCCATGAGGCGCATCACGGCTCGGCGACCGCGGCGCGGATGCAAGCGACTACGCCAGGCAGCGACTGTTGCACTTCTTCCGCCGTGACGCGCAGCACACGGTACCCCGCTGCCTGCAAGGTACGCTCCCGCCGCGCGTCTTCTCGACCGTCTTGGTCACACCCTGCAGATTCGGCGGCAAACACGGCGAGGCCCAGCGTGCCATTCTTCCACGCAGCACGCCAGAAGCGTTCCCCGCCGCCGATCACTCTTCCCAGAACTCTACGGTGCCGTCTGGATTGAGGCGCTTGATGCCGCGATAACCCCCGTCCGCGAACACTGCCGTCGCGATCAGTCCGCCCGTGGCGTCGAAACTGATAACGCCGACCCCCGCGCAATCATCCTCGCAGCCTTGCTCCCAAGTTGCCCGTCCCTCCGTGATCACTTCTTCGCCGTCGCAATACAGATCGTAGATGTTGTGGATCGCGACGTGCACGCCGTTTGCTTCAGCGTTGGTTGCCGCGACCACGCGTGTCACGTAAGGACTCGACGAGGTACACTCGATCGTCTTGGTCACCCGTTGGGGCGTGTGAGCGACGAAGTGGATGTCGATGAGAGCGTAGTCGACGATTTCATCAGTGGGCATCCGTCGCCCGATGCCCTTCGTCACACCCAATTCGAAGCTGACCGACGTCACGCCCGGGACCGCCCAAACACTGCCTTCCGGCAACGGAGGCCAAGGTTCCCCCAGCCCAGCGTCCCGCTGCGACGTCGGGCTCATGGGTGACGAAGCGTCCCCGACCTCGCTCGACGCGTCGCTGGCTTCTGGCGTTCCAGTTGGCCCACCACCAGTTGGACGTGAGGCATCGAGCGCAAGCGGTGACTCTCGCTCACCGTCACAGCCGACACTTGCCAGCACGATTGCCAGCAGAGGCCAACACCTCAGAACCGTAAGTGAGAACGATAAGCGCATAGCACCGTGGAGCGTGACATCTTTGGTGGAGAAGAGCCACGCAAGGGTCCGCTGCTCCTGAATGCGGTTCGGCAATGGCGTTGCACCCGAGGACTACTGCCCACGAGGAAAGCAGGTTGCTGTAGATGCGAGGGCTGAAGAAGCAGCCAAGGGTGGGGCGGGTCCGCCTCGTACGCCCGACGGACCAAAGTCGTCCGTCGAATTGCGACGCCTCGGCGAGCCGCTGCGATCCTGAGGAATGCCACTTCGTTTTTTGGCGCCAGTTCGACTCGTTCAAGATCGCCGCGTTCGCCATTGGTCAGCGTGGGGGGACGGCGCGGTTGCCAGTTTGGCCACCACTGCCACCCGGCTCAGCCAGCCTCCTCGATGGCCGCGCGAATGCGCGCCACCGCTGGAGGGCGGTATCCCTCGAGGGCGAGTTCAACTCAGTGCGGACCCGGGCCAGAACCCCCGGCCCGAACGACTTGTTCGCCTACAACGTGCTGTCCGCGTCAGAAGCGGACTTGGATCGGATCGCCGAGTTGCTCCGCGACGTCTTCCGCGACGTGCGCGCCGTGGTTGCCGCCTCGAACCCGACGCAGCAAGCGGCGCTGCTGAACATTCACTTGTTGCGCTTCACCGAACCCGAGCGTCCCAACGGGAAGAACGACAAGCGTTCGTCGCGATCCTGATCGGGAAGCCTCTCAGCTGGTGTCGGGTCGAGTCAGGGTGTGGGCGCCAAGGGCAATCGAACTACCTGACCATGTGAAAGCGCGGCGGCGACACTGCCGCGCAAAGGCGCACCAACAGATCTTCAGGTGTGAGCACCAACGCGCGGCTCCCGTCTTTCCGAGCTTTCGTGAATGCGAGGAGCAGCGTACCGTCAGAACGCTGAGTGAGTCGCTCCTGTGCGATGGGAGGCCGAGTGATGTACCTGGCCAGCCGCTCCAGCTGCTTCCGATCGTTCCCATGCACCACTGGATTGATCCCCCGAACCTCCGCCATGGGCAGGTCTGGAACCGTGATGTGGCCACCTCGTCACTGGCTGAGCTTGCGTGCCACGTGCTCTTGGATCTCGCGGGCGAGTTGCCGAACGACGGGGCTCGCTGTGCTGTCGAGCAGCAGCTCGAGACCGGGCAGGAGCGGCACACGGCAGCACAACGAGCCGCCCTGGAGCGGTGCTTCGGGGGTTGGTGCTGCCTGCGTCGCGTCTGGATCGGGTAGCGGCTTGGCGGCGACCAGCTCCGGGGGTGGCGCCGAGCGCCCTTGTGGGTCGCGTTGGTGCAGCAACATGAGCAACTCGTCACGCAGCGGCAGCGACCAGACGGCGCTTTCGAGCTGCTGCGGAGTGACGGCGTCGAGCCGCTTTCGGACGTCGCTCAAGGGCAGTTCTTCCGTGGCGCGCCAGTGCGGTAGCGCCACGAGCCGCACCAGGTGCACGCGCTGGTAGCGCGTGGCCCGGCCTCGAAACACGGGTGCAGGCAGTACGCCGCAGTCGACGTAGTAGCGCACGGCGCGCGGCGTCAGCCCGCACAGTCCGGCGAGCTCTGCCAGCAGCCAACCGCGAAGTCGGGCCTGGTTGGATTGGGGGCGCATGGTCGGGGTGTTCGTCGTTCGGGGGGCGGTGCCGGGGCGGTGCCGCGGCTCATTGACTTCTTCCGCGTCACGGCTGGGAATGGGTCGGCGGCGTGGTCCCGGGGTGTGCCGGCCACGATCGATCGGCCGTGTTCAGTCGCATCCTGCCCCGCGTCATCCCGTTTGCCGGCTACTTCGCTCAGTCGCTGGCGCAGGCACTTCATGCGGAGGGGGTTCAATGACGCTGCCGCGACTCGCCACGACGCACATCGCTCCTTCCCCCGGCTTCCCGCAGACGACTCAATCAGCGGGGTGAGGGGCCTCACGCCCCCTGTGCCCCCCTGCACGGGTGATCATCAGCTTGCCCATTTTGACAGTTCGTTTCGCCCATGCCCTTGCGCAGCACGGGAATCTTCGATTCGAGCGCCAACTGATCGGCGAACCCGGTACCGTCCCTACCGAACCCTTCTGGACCGTGGCATAGGGCGAGAGTGCCGGTCCGCGTAACGTTGAGGGCTCCGTACCAAGAACACGGGAAAGGCCGCGGAGCGCCGCCGAGCCGCTTTCTCGCGAACGAGCCCGAGTGGCTCCAGATGATCGGTGTTCGGGTCCATCTGTGCTAGCGCCAAGCCGTACTCAGTTGGATGATGGCATCGTGGAGCTTGTCACTGCCGGTGATCGCTCGCACTCCTGTAGGGGACAAGAAATGAAGAATCCTGCGATGAGGCCAGTTCTGTTTGCTCCACTCTTGGCCTGGGCGGTCTTCGCCTGTTCCACAGACGACGAAGCAGT
>QJWJ01000365.1 GCA_003235365.1 Deltaproteobacteria bacterium | reverse complement strand
GCAAACGCTTCACTGGCAGTCGCGGGGTTGGCAGCTCCCCGCCGAACAACGCAATTGGACGTGCCCCGCGCAGTAGCCCGTAGCCTCCCAGCTCGGACAATCCCCATCGTTTCCGCAACCCGCAGTGCAGATCGTGCGAGCCGGACCTAGAGGTCCGCCGACCGAAGGAGGGGGATCGATTGCCAAGCAGCGCAACGGTGGCTCGCAATCGTCTGCCTCCTGCGAGCAGTCCCTGCCGAAGCCCGCGGGCTGATTGGGATCGACGGCATCACAGCTGCACCCTGCGGCGCCGACCTCGCTCAGCTGCCACTCCCCGGCTCGAGGGGTAAACGCACCGCTACATTCAAATTGGCTGACATCCTGACAGTAGTTCGGTTTCGCTGGAGCTTCGGGCTGACACGCGCATTCGACGCGCTCGGCGTAATCCTCACAGTGGATCATCGTCGAGAACGGGCACTCGGAGCTCAACAACGGCTGCCCCTCGGCGTCTCGAGGGATGCGGTCCGGCAGCGGCGGCGTCCCGACAGGCGGCACCAGATACAGGCGTGACCCGACGATCACGCAACTGGCGGTTTCACACGTCAGCCCGTCCTCGAACTCGACGGCGACCGAATCCGGCAACGGCGCCCCCGCATCCAGGACACCCAGGGCCGTGATTTCGCGCCTCGCCGCGGTCACTGCAGCTTCACTCGGGCGGATCACGAGCAGCGGATCGAGCGAACCACTGGGCGTCCAGGTGTTGAGCGAGTAACCGCTGCCACCGATGAAGCGACCACTGACGTACGCGGCCGGCACGCGATCGGGCAAGGCGCGCCAGTGTTCACCATCGTCCGACACCATCTGGTCGGAATAGAAGTGGCCATCTACGAAGCTCAGATACAGTTGGTAGCTCTGCCCGACATTGCCGCTCGGATCGGTGATGCACGCACCGGGCATGGCACAATCGACCGGCGCCGAGCGCCAGCTCGAGCCGTCTTCGGAGATCAGCATCGGGCCGTTGCCGGCCAACACGTAGCGACCATTGCCGTAGGCAGCCGCGCCAAACTGGACCAGATCGCTGCCGACGACCGTCCAGTTCTCGCCGTCTTCGGAGATGCCGAGCACTCGGAAGCCGAAGGCGAAGAACTTACCGCCGGCAAAGTCGACCGTTCCCAACAATTGAGAGAAGTCGAGCGGAGGCTGGGCCATCTCTCGCCAGCGCTGCCCGTCATCAGAAACCCAAAACACCCCTCCAGAGTTCTCACCCCAGCGGCGTCCTGTCATGACGTAGCGCCCAGCGCCGTAGGCAATGTCGGACAGAGCCAAGTCGTCACGCCCCGGTGCAAAAGGTACGGTGTTCCAGTGAACACCGTCAGTCGAACGGTACAGGACACTCTGCCACCCCGACGGCGTCCGGGGATTACCGATCGCCCGCCTGGACAACGCCAGCCAACCAAGGGGAGTGCGGATGATCGACGGCTCGTTGCTGGCCGCGGGAACCTCAATCAGACGCCAAGCGCTTCCGCGCGTATCGACGATCCCGGTCGTTCCCGAGCGCGGTTCGGGCTCGTGATCGAGGACCAACTTGGCCGAGTCGAACTGTTCGGGGCTGAGCGTGGGAGCAAGCGAATCGTCGACTCCCCCACCGTCGGACGCAACGCCCTTGGCCATGTCGTCGCCTGCGACCACCGACACGGCGCTGGCGTTCTCCGCCGCGGTACACCCCAACGAGCTGCAGCACAGGACGATGAATGCTGCAGTACACCGGCCCCGCGAGTTCCGCGGGGAGGACGAAAATGCGAGGCGGGAGGGACGCGACATCTGGTCAACCGTGGCCCGCAGGAGCAGAACTGTCCAGCACGGCTCCGTTCGACGAGCGCACGGTTTGGCCGTTCAGGGTCCGGTCACGAGCTGCAGCTCTGTGTCACCAGGAAATGCGTCGAGGTCGGCGACCCGCTCGCCTCGACCGTAGAGGTCGCGGCGAAACAGTCCCCCGTTGGTGATTTGGAACAGCGCACCCCAGGCATCGAGAACGGCCGCGCGGGGCGCGCCCTCACCTGACGGAAGATCGGGATAGCGCCCGAGCACAACCGCGCGCGCCTGCAAATCGACGAACCACAGCTCGGCCCCGTTGCCCGTGTCGAGCGCCACCCAATAGCCGTTGTCCGTCGAACGCGCCGCGACGATTTCCCCCCTGCCGAGACCTTCGAATGGCAACAACGTCCCCCACGCGGTCGATAGCGGCGGCGGTTGCATCGACGCTGGCTGATCCATGGGCGCAGTCGGCGCGAGCAACGGCGGCGAGCCGCCAGCGTCGGTCACACTGGCATCGGCGAGCCAGCTACCAGTATCCAACCAGCTGCCCGCATCGAGCCAACTGCCCGCATCCAACCAACCCGCATCCAGAGCGCTCCCCCCATCCCCGGCGATCGTGGAGACGAGAGGAGAACCAGGCCCCGCGTCGGGCTCGCTCGGCGGTGGCAGGGACAGGTCGACACCGCGATGAAAGACCCCCCGGCGCGTCAGCAACGTTGGTTCGACACCGACGGACAGCAGTTCTCCCAAGTCACGCGTCGAGAACAATGTCCCCTTCCCCTCGTGCCACTCGTCGTCGCCGCAGCGGAAGAGTGTCCTGCCCGAACGTTGTTGCATGCTCACTCGCACGCATCCGTCTACGACGCGGTCCAGATCACGGCCGCGGGGTTGCCGCGCTTCCTGCTCGGGGTGCAGGCAATAGTCCGGGGTGAACGTGTACCCGCGGTAAACGAACTCACCCGCAGTGCTGATCGATGCTGCGGTCACTCGAGTTTCGGGCACGACGCCGAGTGCCAAACCAGGAGCACTCCAATGGGAAACGGCGCTGCCGACGACGTACACCTCCGACGGCTTGAACGGATAGAGGGGCGAGCAGTCGGCGAGCGGCGAGGCATACCCGTTGCGATTCATCGTACCGCTCGTCAACGTCACGCGCTTGCCGTCTCGCTCCGCCTGAGCGTCGGAAACGCCCGGCCAACCACCGTCCAAGGCGTTGGCAACTCGCTCCGCGATGGATTCGTCGTCAAAGTCCATCACCCAGCGCAGCGCGACGTCACCGAGGCGGTAGTACTGAGCGTAGGGAGGCCAAGATGCACTGCTTCCCGCGCCGCCGTCGGTAGCGTCGGCGCCCGCGACACCTGCGTCGTCGATGGCGGTGCGGCTCGCGAACAGCGGGGGCCTCGCCGCGTCGATGAAGGCCGACTCGGAGGGAACGTCGACGGCTCCCCCGTCATCAGAGCCGGCATTCGGGCCACCGTTCCCGCTGGGCGACTCGGCACTCCGAGAGAACGTCAGTCGATTTGCAGGATCTGCGTACACGTCGAGGCAATCGCCCGTGGTGTGACCCGCAGCCAGCCACGCGTGGGCGAAATCGTAGTCGTCCCCTCGTCCACGCAGCGCCTGTACCAGTAGCGGCAAGATGACACTCGGCCCACCGTACATGCGGGCAACGCTTCCGCGGTCCGTCTCGAGGGGCGACAAATCGCCACACTTCAACGTCGATTCCGTATCCTGCTCGTCGAGCCGTACCCAAGCGGCCAAATCTTTCGGGAACGACTGCTGCAATTCGTCGGTGGCGTCACTGCCTCCGCGCTTCCACCGCTCGAAGTGATACCGGGCGCCCACTGGATACACCATCGTCCGCACGGCATCGACATACGGAGAGTCGGCTTCGGCAACGCGGCGCAGGAAACTCTTCTTTTGCCAGCTCTGCCACTTGTCGACGTCTCCCTCCTTCAGCCGAACGCGCAGCATGAACAGGTAAGTGAGCAGTTCATAAAAGTCGGCCTCACCCTCAATCAGCGACCGGTACGCTTGCCGCTCGACACCACTCTCGTACGAACGATCCCAAAGAGCCTCGAGATCGAGCTGTTGATCCTGCAGCGCGTGCACCATTTCGTGAGCGAGAACGGCCATGTTCGCCCACGCCTCGGCGTCGCGACTGATGACGACCTCGAGTTGCCGGTTCATCGCGGTGTAGCTCCCGGCGTAGTCGTTCGATTGCTGTTCGAAAGCCACACCCAGGTTCGTGCCAAACTCGAGCAAACCCAGCTGTTGCAGGGCCAAGCTGAAATTGTAGTCGTAGACCTGCGCGTCGTTGGGCAGCGGCGGGACTTCGAGCGGCATCACCCGCACTGGTGGCCGCCCCGATCCCGACCCGTCCATCACGCCCGCATCGCGTTCGGGAGCCCCTGCATCTTCGGTCCGAATCGTGAATTCGACGCTCGGCTCGGCGTCGAAGCGGATCCCCCGCACACACTCCACACTGCGTTGCACCAGGCGGCGGCACGAGACGTCCCTCACGTCGCACGGCCGCACGCGCAACTCCGCACACTCCGAGGAACAATCGATCAGCTCACAAACGGTCTGCCCTTCGACGGGCTCGGGATCCTCCCCGCACCCGCCTAAGACCACGACCGCAATCGCCAAGCCGCACACTGCGAACCGCGCGCTCGAACGGCCGACTTCAAGGACACCGAGCTTCATCACTCCCATCCAGGCAATCCAGTTCTCCATCACAGATCCAACCCGCGCTGATCGATGTTTGACCGTCGTCGCACAGGACGGACTCCGAGCAAATCGTGAAGCAAGAGTTCAATTCGGCACCCGGCTCCCAAATCTCCCCACAAGTCGCATCGAGGAGACACCGAGCGTAGCACTCGTACTCCTCACTCTGGCAGTAGTCGACCGTCGCCTCCAGATGACAAGAAGCGAAATGCTCGTCGAGCTCCTCGCACAGGTCTTCTTCGCAGCTCACCAACGAAAGCGAGGCCGCGACAACGACTAGCAGCCATACAAGCCGCAACCGTGAGCATCGCAACCGTGAGCATCGTGGCCGTGAGCATCCAAACGGCGAACCTCTGCTCTCGAGTTTTATATTGCTCATCCCTGCCACGGCGCGCCGACATCCTACGCAGCCGTGGAAAGAAAGGGAAGGGGCGCGCTTTTGAAACCCGCGTCGCCGCATGCAGGCGTCTGTGAAGCCAGAAAAGGGGCCCGCCTGGTTCGGGGCCCCTCCTCGTCGAATCGGCGACGTCCTTGCTGCCTAGGTTAATTGGGCCTGCAGTTGCTCGACGTCACCCAAAACGTCCCTTGCTGCCTAGACTAGTCCCGCCTGCGGTTTACTCGACGTTACGTGAGCTGCCCCCGAAGCAGGGAAGTATCTTCAGGCACTTCCTTCGGGAAAGGAGTCTGTCCCAACTCGGCGACAATGAGCTGGTTGAGCTGAAAGTTGAGGGTCAGCAACAAGTCATCGTTGCCTGGATCGTTCGCCAGATTCGTAACCTCATCGGCATCCGCCTGCAGGTCGTAGAGTTCGAGATCGAAGTTCGCGCGCAATTGCTCCGCTGTCTCTGGCATCA
Source organism: Deltaproteobacteria bacterium (assembly GCA_003235365.1). Classification (GTDB taxonomy): domain Bacteria; phylum Myxococcota_A; class Polyangia; order Polyangiales; family Polyangiaceae; genus SZUA-265. The sequence goes on along the minus strand of QJWJ01000365.1, from coordinate 19,367 downwards.
AAGCCTCGGTGGTGGGCCCGAAGTAGCGAGCAAACTTGTAGCGGTCCGTTCGTATCCCCAGCAGAAACCCGCGCTTGGTCGGGTCGATGGGTTTGTCGTCCAGCGCGAAGTCCGCATCGAAGGTACTGAAGGACGTGTACGTGTACAACACGTTCGAGCGCGGCCCCTTGCCTTGCGAACCGAAGACCTCGGCGGAGAGATCGTGACCGACCAGATTCGCAAACGGGCTCCGTTGCTCGGCCGACAATTGGCAGAGGCCCTGCAACGTCGGCGCCATGTCGAGCGCAGCCGCCAAGACGGGGGTCGTCTCCCCTCTGCGCCCCTCGGGATGACAGATGATGAGCGGCACGTGATTCGTCTCTTCGTAGACGAACGGCCCCTTCGTTCGCATGCCGTGAGCGCCGGCAAGCTCCCCGTGATCTGCGGTGAAGATGATGATCGTATCGTCCACCAACCCCGTGTCTTCCAAGTGCTCGAGCACCGTCATGATGTGCCGGTCAACGTCTCGCTGACAGTTCATGTAATAGTTGATCAGCCGCCGCCACAACGCTTCGTCCTGCGGCATGTTTCCGAACGTTCCGGAGAAGAGTCGGTCGAACTCTCGATGCGCCGAGGGTTTGTTCTCGTAGTACTGCTCGTTGTAGTCGCTGGACCAGCTCGGCGGCAACAGCGCATTGTTGTCCTTGGTGTACAGCGCGTGCTCGGGCGGCGGCTTCACTTCGATTTTGGCTCCCTCGGGTTGCTGTTGGGCCTTCCCGTCAGCGTCGATGTCGACGGTCATGACGTCATGAGGGTTGACGAAGGAACACACGAGAAAGAACGGCTGCGTTGCGCTCCTGTTGTCGTAGTTCTTCCAGTTGTGCAGCCAGTGCACCGCCTCTGCCGCGATCATCCCGTCGTGGGTGTGGCCTTCCCGCGCAATCGCCTCCAGATCCCCAGTATGTTGGAAGTCGTTGAACCCGTAGGGCTGCATGGCATCCTCGGTCGGGTTTTCCGGATCTGTCGAGGGGTTGATGTCGGCGAGGTGCCACTTACCCTTGTAGGCGCAGTAGTAGCCCCCCGCGGCGGCCATGTCGCCCAGCGTCGGGATGGCCGGGTCCATGTTGCCGACGTACCCGAAGCTGGTGTTGTCGACCATGCCGTTTTGCGGGGTGTGCAACCCGGTGAAGATCACCGAACGCGACGGCGTGCACGGGCAGGTGTTGACGTGGTAGTTGGTGAAGCTGAGCCCGCGCCGGGCGAGCCAATCTCGAGCCGGTGTGCTGAACTCCTTGGGGAAGTGGGCGGGAAAGCGCTCTTCGTCGACGATGATCATGAGAACGTTGTATTGCTTAGACATGGTGCTGCTCCTGTTGTTCGAGTGATGTTTCCGTTTTGGAATTCGAGCACCTCTAATGCAGCCCTCGTGCCACATCCGTTTTCTATTTTTGGAACTATCCAAAAAGCAGAACCGCCAGAATGCCGGTGAATCCTAACGAGATCGCGTGCCACATCCAACTGGACTCACGTCCATTTGGAGTATTCCAATTTCGGAACAACGCGCTCGTGCGCAGAGGGAGGGCCGCTTCGAACGCACGGGACAGGGCAGGGCTGCCCGTGACTCGCGCACACGTCGACACGGCCCCCCACGCGATGGAACGCGAAACGGCCTCTCGCATGCGAGAAGCCGTCACAATCTCGGACGCTCGAAGCCGTATTCGTTCGCCCCCACCGCCGTCGGCGCGGGACTGAAGCCGACGTCGTCGAAGGGCGTTACGCGGTTGCTTCACTCGCGGCGCGGTCGGCGACTTCACTTTCGGCGTGTGCGAATCGCACCCGGAACAGAACGCTGTACAGCACCGGGACAGCTCCGAGCGTCAGCACGGTGGCAAACGCCAGGCCAACCACGATCGAAATCGCCAGCGGCTTCCACATGGGGCCTCCTCCAATCCACAGCGGGATGAGCCCCAAGATGGTGGTGAATGTCGTCAGGAGGATCGGTCGCAGGCGCTGCTGGGCTGATTCCACGATCGCCTCGGCGGGAGTCCGCCCCAACTCGGTGATCTCGAGCTGAATGCGGTCGAGCAACACGATGGCGTTGTTGATCACGATCCCCGAGAGCGCGATCACACCGAGCAGGGTCATGAAGCCGAAGTAGGAATCGAAGATCAGTAGCCCGACAACGACGCCGATCACGCCGAGCGGCACCGTAACGAGGACAATCAGGGGTCGCCGCAGAGAATTGAACTGCCACACCAACAGCAACACCATGAGGAATGCGGCGATCGGCAACTGCTGCGCGATCGAGCTGTTCGCCTTGGCACTGTTGTGGGCTTCGCCGGCGAGCTCCCAATCGTTACCCGCCGGCCCAACTTGCGCGTGCTGCTGCTCGAGCCAGGGGACGATCTCGGCGTTGACCTGTGCCGCCGTGGCACCGGGGTCGAGATTGGCCAGGACGGTCACGGTGCGGACGCCATTCTTTCGGCGCGTTTGCGAAGGTTCCCAGACGACGTCCAGCGTGGCCACCTGATTGAGAGGCACCGCTCGCCCTGACTGCTGCGCGTGAACGCTCAGATCCGCCACTTTGCTCAAGTCTTGACGATCGGCATCCACCGAGCGCAGGACGACGGGAATGGACAGATCCCCCTCCCGGTAATCGGTCACCTTGAATCCACTGAGAACGGTCTGCAGAGACAGGGAGATGTCCTGACTGGTCACGCCAGCGCGGCGCGCCTTGGCTTGGTCGATGTGCACGATCACTTTCTTCGTCCGCGCCCCCCAGTCGTTGCGCACGTTGGTCGCGCCTGGAGTCGCGCCGAGCCGTTGCTCCAGCGCACGCACGTTGGCAAACAACTGGTCCGTGTCCGTGCCCGACAGTTCGTACATCAGAGGGGCTTTGGTCGACGGTCCCAACGCCCGGGGCTCCACCGTGAAACGCGCATCGGGGATTTCCTCGGCAATGAACGTTCGCACGGCCTCCACAGCGTTCTCGACGACCTCGCGATCCGTGCCCGTGGCGACGATCGTCGCCAGGCTGGGGTTGGACACCTCCGGAGTGAACGACAGGTAGAAACGCGGCCCGCTCTCTCCGAGGTAGGTCGTCCAGTGGCGCAATCCCTGCTGCCGGTGTTCGTTCACCAACAGGTGCGACTTCAAGAAGCCCTCGAGACGCGCCGTGGTCGCTTCGGTTTGCTCGATCGCCGTGCCTGCGGGCAGCTCCATCTGCACGATGAACGACGGGTTGTCGGAGGGGGGAAAGAAGGCCTTGGGCACCCTGCCGAAGCCGATGGCCGCGATTGCCAGTGCCAGCGCCAACACGCCGAGACCGAGGACCGGGCGGCGCAGGACAGCCAGCAGGGCGCGGCGATACCGAATGTAGAACGCACTGCCATACGCGGCTTCTCCCGCGTCGTGTTCCGCCCCCACCCTCAAGAACGTCGCGCAGAGCAACGGCGTGAAGGTGATCGCGAGAAGCCACGAACAGAGCAGTGTGATCGTGACGACCTTGAACAGCGGTGCCGTGTATTCGCCCGTCTCCGACTTTGCCAAGAAGATTGGCAGAAACGCCACGCACGTCGTCAACGACGAGGTCAACAGCGGGATCCGCAGTTCCGTGGCGGCGTCGACCGCCGCCTGGTGTGGGCTCTTGCCCGCCCGGATCTGGACCATCGTCGACTCTGCCACGACAATCGCATTGTCCACCAGCAAGCCGAGGGCGATGACCAGCGCACCGAGCGACATCTGATCGAGCCCGATGTCAAAAAGCGACATCACCAGCAGCGACGCCGCGATGGACGTCGGGATGAGCGCCGCGACTACCAGGCCCGTTCGAAGGCCCAAGAACACGATCATCGAGAGCATCACAATCACGATGGCCTGCAGCAGGTTCCCCGTGAAGTTGTTCACCAAGCGCAAAACATCTCCGGACTGCAGCAACAACGTCTCGAAGCGCACACCGAGAGGATAGCGCTCACGGAGCTCCGTCAGCAGATCCTCGACTTGCTCCCCGAGCGCGATGATGTTTCCACCTTCACGCATCGAAACAGCCAACGCGATCCCGGGCTCGCCGGTGCTGTGAAACCCGGATCGCATCGGGTCGGCATAGCCGCGCTGGATCTCGGCGAGATCACCGAGCATGACCAACTCCGAACGCCCCGGCAGCTGGACGAGCGTCGATCTCAGCTGGTCCACGGTTTCGAAGTTGCCAGTGGGCTCGAGTGCGTAGCGTTCCGACCCTGCTCGGATCTCGCCCCCCGCCTGCACGACATTTTGCGCACTGAGGATCTGCTGCAGTTGAATGGGAGATAGGCCCAGCTGCGCCAGCCGCTCGTTCTCGAACTCGATGAAGATGCGCTCCTTTTGCACGCCAAACAACGTGACGCGGGCGCTGTCCGGCAAACGCAACAGTTCGTCTCTGACTTCACCCGCAATCACCTCGAGTTCCCGTGGGCTGAACCCGTCCCCCGTCAGGCCGATGACCGTGCCGAACACCTCCCCGAACTCGTCATTGACGACGGGAGGCTGAACGCCAGGGGGCAACGCTCCAGCGCCCGCTTCCACCTTGCGACGCAGCTTGTCCCAGATCGGCTGCAAGTCTTTGAACTCCGAACGCACGTTCACTGTGATCAGCGAGACGCCGGTCTTGTTCTTGCTGGCGACCGAGTCGAGTTCGGGCAGTTCCCGAATGCGCTCCTCGAGCGGGTCACTGACCAAACGCTCGACGCGTTCCGGGCTGGCTCCTGGAAACTGGGTGATGACCATCGCCGAGCGAATGGGGAACCCGGGATCTTCGGCCCGGGGCATTCCCAAGTACGCCAGGAGCCCGCCCAAGACGGCAAAAACCACGATCGCTAGCGTCACACGATTTTGATGAATGGCTGCCTGAGTGATGTTCACGGCTGAGTCTCCCGAAGCTGTCGCCCAGAGGGACTGGGGTCGACGGGGCGTCAGGAGAGCAGGGAACGTGCCAACTCGGTGAGGCGTTTGGAGTATTCCAAACGGGAGGGGCCTACTCCAAACCGAGGTGCCGGGGTTGGAGCACGGGGGGCAGCGGTTCAAACGCCAACGCACGCTCGAGCAGGTTCCGCAGTTCGCGGGCGTTGCCGGGCAAGGGGTGTTGACGGAGCGCCGCCAGCGCTTCCGGGCCCAGACGCGGGGGCGCGGTGCCCGCGGGCGTCAGCTGTTCGACGAACCGCCGACTCAGAGCCGAGACGTCGTCGGGACGCTCCCGCAGTGGCGGGATTTGGAGCCGCACCACGTTGAGCCGATAGTAGAGGTCTTCGCGAAACTTGCCGCTGCTGGCCATGGCCTGAAGGTCGCGGTGCGTCGCGGCGACGATCCGCACGTCGACCCGCAGCGACTTGGATTCGCCCAGGGGCAAGATCTCGCCGTTCTCCAAGAAACGCAGCAGCTTGGGCTGCACGTCGAGCGGCAGCTCGCCGATCTCGTCCAAGAATAGCGTGCCGCCGTCCGCCTCACGGATGACCCCAGCGTGGTTGGCGTTGGCGCCGGTGAACGCCCCTTTGCGGTACCCGAACAACTGCCCCTCGAACAGCTCTCGGGGCAGGGCCGCGCAATTGAACGCCACGTACGGCTTGTCGCTCCGCGCGGAGGCATCGTGCACGGCCCGCGCCACAACCTCTTTGCCACTCCCAGACTCGCCGTGCAGGAGCACAGTGGCCTTGGAGCGGCGCAACTTCACGACTTGGTCCCGAAGCACGCGCATGCTGGGCGAGACGGCCACCAAGGTCGGCAGCTCCACCCCGTCGACGACGGGCTCCGGCGGCGCGGTGTCGACACCGCGCAGAGTCGCCACTTCCAAGGCCAGAGATCCGACCACCGAAAGAGCTTGTAGCCGCGCTTGCTCCTCGCCGTCCAACGTCCCTCGGAACGCCAGCTGGTACTTTCCGCCGACGCCATCCGAGACATCGAAACGGCCAGAAGCTCGCTGAAGCCCGGTGGCGGGCTCCACAGCAATCGACGATGCCGCTTTGCCCTCCCCGAGCAAGTCGCGCGCGGCGCGCTCCAACTCCCGCAACACCAGCTGCGGGCTGAGCCCCCGAGCCGAGAAGCGCTCCAAACACGCCGCCACTCGAGCAACGGGCCCCGCACTGGGTTTGCCCTTGTCAGACGCCCCCGAGCGCGTGGACAGCTTTTCGATGGGGCGCTTGCGTCGAGCCACCCCCAGCTCGTCGAGTTCGGCAACGCTTTGACGCAGCCGCGCGACGGCGCCACGTTCACCTGCTGCCAGCTCGGCTGTCGCCAGCGCGCCACGCGCTTGCGCCGCCAGGACGACGTCCCCGGTGAGTTGGAACGTCGCGAGCGCCACTTCCAGATGGCCCCGCGCCTGCACCACTCGTCGTTCGTCGAGCGCCAGCACGCCTTCGTGGTGGCGCGCCACGGCGTCGTGCCACGCCGACGGGCAACGAGCGAGCAGTTGCTGCAACAGCTGCAGCTGCTGCCGAGCTTGCGCCTTGCCTCGCGCGACCGCGGCACGCAGGGCCAGCACCCGCGCGTCGAGCTGCAACTGTGGATCGGCTACGTTTTCCGCCAGATCCGCTGCGCGCGTCGCGGCCTCGACCGCTGCGGCCTGTTGATCGCAGAGCAGTGCGGCCGCTTCAGCGTACGCGCGGGCAGCGCGATCGCGGAGCCCGTCGCCCGACGCTGGCAACAGCGCGACCAGGCTATCCAAGCGCTGCCGTGCGCCCTTCAGACGCAGCGCTTCGCAGACGGGCACGAGCCACCCGTAGTGACCGTGGATTGCCCCAGCCAACTCCTGTTCGAGTCGGGCGATGCGCTCCAATGCCTGGTCGAGAGCACCACCTCGGACGAGCGCCTCCACTTCGGCGCCGATCAGCTGGCTCGTTTCGTACTCGTCCAGCGCCGCCTGCCGCGCAGCAGCGATAGCTTGGCGCGCGAGCTCCGGCGTCAGAGCGTCCAGGCGTGCCCGCAGGGCTCGGCGCAGGTGAACTCGCTTGCAAACCACGCCGATCCCCAACGTCGTTGCGAGCTCGAGGGCAGTCTCCTCGGCGCGGCGGGCTGCAGCAACGCGGCCCAACGCTTGGTGCGCGACCGCCAGCGCGTCCGCCACGAGACAGCGTTCCAACGGGCGACCGACACCGTCGAACGTCGCGGCGGCTGCGTCACAAAGATGGGCGAGAACCGCCGGATCTTCCTCTTCGGCAGCGGCGACCAAACTCGCACAAGCGCCCCGAACCCGTAGCGATCCGCTCGGATCCAGTTCGTCAGCGTGACCCGCGTGACTTCTCACTCTGAGGGCGCTGCGGAACTCGGCGGGACCGTAGGCGCACACGAGCGCGCTCACCGTGTGCAGTCGCGCGGCCACCTCGGGTGGATACTCGCCCCGCTCGGCGCCAGCCAACAGCACCGGCAACGTGGTCAGTGCCGCGTCGATCGCCCCGCGGCCGAGCAGCTGACATTCGATGCTCACGGCGCTCGCCAGCGCGCGGCCCGCCGCCGACGACAGGGCACCGTGCCCCAACAGCTGCAGCGCGCGTCGCTCGGTCGAACCGACCTGTCCTTCGTCCAGCTCGTGCAGCTCGGGGAGCAATCGAGCGCGATCGAGCTGCCAAGCTGGCTCATCCTCACTGGGAATCGCGCTGCTTGGAACCGCGCTGCTTCGGACCGCACTGCTCCGAACGGGCGACGCAGACGCAGACGCGGGGGTCACGGTGGCAAACGCGGCGCCCTCACCCTCCCTGGCCTGCAAAGCCAGCAGCGCCTGCAGTTTCTTGCCACGTGGGCGGCGCGCTTCGGGCGCGTCTTCCGGAAGCTCCCAGCGATAGACGGTCAGCGCGGTCACGCCAATCGCCTGACCAAAGGCGGCTCGCGTGCGCGCCCCGCGCAACACTCGAATGGCGTCGGGGCTCATGGCCGTGGTCGTACCGCTCGCAGCCGCGACGGACAAGCGTTTGGAATATTCCGTTTGGTGGCACGGGACCTGCATCGAGTTGAAACGACGCGCAGGGCGCCGCTACTCAGGACCGAAAGACCCAAGACTATGCTGCCGAAACTACTCATGTCGTTGACACTCTGCGCCGTCTTCGCAGCGGGCCTTCCCGCGGCGGCACAGACGGCGCGCCCGACCCGGATCGGCGTCGTTTTGGATGGCTCGCCTTCGAAATTGGATGCGTTGCTGGAAAGGGTCGCAACGGAAGCCAGTTCGCTGGCGTCCCCCCAGCAGCCCATCGCCTTCCCTCGAGACAAGCGCCGCGTCGCAACGTTCGATGCGGCCAGTGTTTCCCAACACCTCGACGCACTACTTGCGGATCCAGACGTCGACATCGTCGTCGGCTTCGGCATCCTCGCATCGAACGAGTTGACGCGACGCTCAACGCTCCCGAAACCGGCATTGGCTCCATTCGTCGTCACGCCGCCTGAAGCCGGTGCGGCACCGCCCAGCAACGTCAGTACCGTGCATTGGCCCATCGAAGTCGAACGGGACATGGCCCTGCTCGGCAACCTGGGAGCGCGAGGCAAAGTCGCGTGGCTGGAGGCGCCCTACACGCAGCAGCTGTTGAGTCCCGTCTTCGAGCGCGCACGACGAGTGGCCCGAGCCCGAGGGCTCGAGCTCGTACGCGTCGCCGTGAGCGATGACGCCGGAACCGCATTGGCCGCACTCCCCCAGGACATCCAGGGCGCCTACCTGGCACCCAACCCTCAGTTGTCCCAGGCGCAGCTCGCAGCACTGGTCGAAGGCTTGCGCGCGCGAAAATTGGTGACGTTCTCCTGGCTCGGAACGGACGAAGTGCGCCTGGGGATCTTGGCCGGGGTCGGAGCGCACGGCGACGTCGATCGCCTCGTGCGACAAGTCGCGCTGAACCTCAACGCCATCGCTGCTGGCGCCCGCCCAAGCAGCTTGACCGCACACTTCCTGAGAAATGAGCGTCTCCGCATCAACCTGGAGACCGCCCGGGCGATCGGCATCCGGCCCGATTGGTCACTGCTTCTCGGCGCCCAGCTGCTACACGAAGAACGGCCGAGGGCACCCCGACCCTCGAGCTTGCAGGAGACGATCGCCGAAGCCCTGCACCAGAACCTCGACTTGGCAACACTCGAATTCGACGTCGCGGCAGGGGCGCAAGAGGTGCTGCAGGCTCGCGCGTCGTTGCTACCCCAACTCGAGGGTTCGCTCACCGGCGTGTGGATCGACGAGGACCGCGCCGGACTCGGGCGACCGCAACGCGCCTTGCAGTGGTCGGCCACGTTGACTCAACCCCTGTACTCGGAAAACGCCTGGGCAAATTTCAGCATTCAACAGCACTTGCAGCAGGCGCGCTTGCAGCAACGGCGGCTGACCCAACTCGACGTCGCCACCGCAGCGGCGCTAGGATACCTCACGATTCTGAGGGCCGAGACTGCACAGCGGATCCGACGACAAACACTCGAAGCCACTCACCAACACCTGGCAACTGCCCGCTTGCGCGTCGCGGTGGGCGTGGCGAACGAGGCCGAAGTGGCGCGCTGGGAGTCTCAGCTGGCCGACGCGCGACGCGACCTGATGTGGACCGTGGCACAACGCAAGATCGCCGAGTTCGAACTCAACCGCCTCGTCAATCGGCCGCTGAGGCAGCCGTTTGCCGTCGCGGAAACGACCCTCGACGACGTGGCGCTGCTCGGCACCGACCAAGTATTTCGTCAGCTGCTTCGCAACCAGGGAACTTTCGAAGCACTCGGCGCGCTCCTCGCTCGACAAGCCGTGCAGAACGCGCCCGAACTGCATCGACTGGGTTCGGTTGCTGCAGCCAAGTCTCGTGAAGAAGAGGCTGCGCACGATGGGCACTTCCTCCCCACCGTCGCGTTGGTGGCCGGCGCGACTCATCGCTTCCTGCAAGGCGGTGCTGGCAGTGAGGACACCGCGCTCCCGCTGCTGCCCGGCGGTCAGGAGCTGCCCATCCCGACCCCGGACGGTCTCGACTGGCAAGTGGGGATCAAGGCGTCGCTGCCGCTGTTCGAAGGCGGAGCCCGAGTGGCGGCGGAGCAGAGGGCCCACGCCGAACTCTCGCAAATCCAACAGCAACGACGGGCGACCGAGCGTCTCGTCGAGCAACGCGTGCTGACCGCGCTGGTCCGAGCTGGCGCCGCCCTGCCCTCCATCGAGATGGCGCAGGTGTCGCAACGCGCTGCCAAGCAGACCCTCGAGCTCACCGAAAACGCCTACGCGCAGGGCACCGCAACGCTGATCCAGATGCTCGACGCCGAGCAACAAGCGGCGGTCAGCGAGCTCGCGGCAACCAACGCCACCTACGACTACCTGATGGAGGCCGTTCACGTCGAACGCGCCCTCGGTCGCTTGGATCGCGGCTCGGCCGACAAAGCTCAGCTCACGCGGCGCATGCAGGCACTGCTCGACGCGACTCGACCCACGGCGTCCGCGACCCCAACCGTCCACCCGTGAACCGCCACACGATCCCCACACAATCCATCGAAGAAGGAGCCCTCACATGATCTCGACCCTACGCACTCTGTTCGTGGCCGCCCTGCTGGCACAACAGACGGGCTGTCATGCAACCGACGCGCCCGCACCAGAGAAGAAGCCGCCACTGGTTCGCGTCGAGCGCGCCGAACCCGCGTCGGCGATGCACAACCGCACTTTCCAAGGCCTGGCGCGCGCCGAAAACGAAACCAAGCTGAGCTTCAAGGTCTCCGGAACTCTGGCCCAGGTCCTGGTTGCCGTCGGGAGTGACGTCCGGCGCGGACAGCCGCTGGCAAGACTCGAAGCGACCGATTACCAGCTCAAACAGGGCGAGGCGACCGCGGGCCAACAACAAGCCGTGGCCCAGCTCGACAACGCCCAAGCCCAGCTCACGCGGATCTCGGCATTGTACGCGAGCGACAGCGCCAGCCGTCAGGATCTGGACGCCATGCGATTGGCTGTCTCTTCCGCTCAGGCAAACCTCCAGGCGGCGCAGAAGCGGGTAGAACTGACTCGCTCTCAAGTGGGTTACACGTTGCTCCAGGCGCCCTTTTCGGGGCGTGTCTCCGCCGTCGACGGCGAGCCGGGAGAGAACGTGGCGCCCGGACACGCCATCGTGACGCTCACTGAAGGCGATGGGCTCGAAGTGGAGGTGGCAGTCCCCGAGAGCATCATTCCAGCTATCCGCGTGGGCACGCTCGGCCGAGCTCGTTTCACGGCACTGCCGGCGCAGACGTTCCAAGCCCGGGTGACGGAGGTCGGTGTGACCACGGGTCGAACCGCGACCACGTACCCCGTCGTGCTGGAGCTAGTCGACCCCAATCCTCAAATCCGAGCCGGCATGGCAGCAGAAGTCGAGCTGGAGTTCGAAACCGGCACTCCCCCTCGAGCCGTCCTCGTCGCGGCGCGGGCCGTAGGCGAGGACGAACGCGGTCGCCACGTTTGGGTCGCCACGAGTCGTGACGACGGAACGACCCGAGCCCAGCGCCGCCCCGTGCAAACCGGAGCCCTCACTGGCGATGAGCTCGTCGTCAACGACGGCCTCGAGGCAGGCGAGTTCGTGATCACCGCTGGGCTCACCTACCTTCGCGACAACCTGCTCATTCGACTGCCCGACGACGCACGCGGGGGGCACCGCGACGTCTCAAACTCCGAGGGCTCCCCCTCAGTCCAGTTCCCGCCCGAAGCCAGTCAGGACACGGCCTCGACGCTCTAATGTCTGGACTCAACAGAACGTGCGCGCCAGCTCACTGAACAGGCCTTGCATCTCATCTTCGGCGGCTTGCAGAGCCGCAACTTTCTCACTGACCATTCGAACCAAGGCGCGCTGAGTTACCGCATTGATGACGACATGCTTGAGCCGCTCGTTCTCCCACGGTTTCTCGATGTACTGAAACAGCCGCGCACGATTGATGGCCTCGATGGCACTCTGCTTGTCTGCATAACCCGTCAGCAGCACTCGGGTCACCTGTGGCCGCTCCTGGCGCAGGCGGGCGAGCAACTCGATGCCGTTCATGCCCGGCATCACGAAGTCACTGATCACCATGTCCACGTCGTTCGTCAAACAGGCTTCCAGCGCTTGGTGCGGGTCGTTGAAGCACATCGCCTCGATGCCCAACTCGACGTCGAAGAAGACGCTGAGCGCTTGGGTGATGAGCGGCTCGTCGTCGACCACGACGACCCTCGACGCGGCAATCTGGCCTGGAGCCAGCTCGAATTCCGTATTAGATTCCGTCATGCGCCCTCTGCCGTCCAGGAAGCGGAACATAGATGAAGCCCCCAAGACAGGCAATCGCGACTGGGCCGTCGACGCTCTCCGGCACGTCACCACACCGGTCACGCCCCGACGCGTGCGGTCGCTGCTCATCGCCACCCGACGAATCCGTCCAGAACAGGGGATAGCTCATGGACTTGCCCGGTTATAGCGATCTTCAACTCATCTTCTCCGGTCGCAGCATCCTGGTGTTTCGAGCCCGGTCGGTCGATGGACAGGCCGTCATCATCAAGTGTGCCCGTGAAACGCATCAAAGCGCCTTTCACATCCGAACGCTAACTCGGGAGCACGAAATCCTGGTGGCTCTGGACGGCACGCCCTTGGTGGTTGCCCCGGTAGAGCTGACCACGAGCCAGCATCGCGTGGCGCTCATCTTGCGCGACACGGGGCGCCTTGCCCTCAGTGACTATTGCGCGCAATACCACCCCGACTACGGCACGAAGCTTCAGATCGCCATCACACTCGCCGACGCCCTGAGCAACGTCCATCAACGGGGAGTCGTCCACCAGGATATCAACCCCACCAACGCCGTCATCGATCCGCAGGATCTGACGCTCGAACTCATCGACTTCGGATTGTCGACCCGCCTCGCAGGTTACACCGCCTCTGTGGGCGCGCCCCCGGCCGTTCGCGGCACGCCGCTGTACATGTCCCCCGAGCAGACGGGCAGGACGGGAAGAGACGTCGACTATCGCACGGATCTGTATTCCCTCGGCGCCAGTTTGTTCGAGCTGTTTTCCGGGTATCCCCCGTTTCGAGATGAAGACGTTTCTGGGTTGTTGCACGCACACCTCGCTCGTGTGCCGACGCCGCTGGACACCGTGTGGCCCGATGCGCCCCCGGTACTGTCCCAGATCGTCGCGCGGCTCCTCGCCAAGGCCCCCGAAGATCGCTACCAGTCCGCGGCGGGTCTGCGCCAAGACCTCGAACGTCTGCGACGCGAAGGGCCCGACGCCGATTTCGAGCTCGGTTCGAAAGACTATCCCGAACAGTTCCGCCTCGCCACCGGCTTGTACGGACGTGCCTCGGAACTGGCGTTGCTTCGGCAAGCGGTGACGCAGATCTCGCAGCCTCGCTCCACTCCCTTGTTGTTGGTTGGGGGTTACTCGGGCATCGGGAAGTCGTCCCTAGTGGCGCGCTTGATGGAAACCCTGGAGCTCACGGGCTGCCGCTTCGCCTCGGGCAAGTTCGAGCAGTTCGATCGCGACACACCGTACGGCGGATTCGCGCAGGCGCTGCGCCGATTGAGTCGGCAAGTCTTCGCGGCCGAGCAAGACGCACAGAGCGATCCCACGCAGCCGTCGGTCCGCGACATCGGGGCCGTCGCCGACGTCCTCGTGCAGGCGGTCCCGGAGCTGTCGCTGCTGTTGGGACAACAGCCGCCCCCTGGCGAACTGAGCGCCACCGAACGCCAACATCGCCTGCTGCTCGCCGTGCGACGTCTACTCGACCTGTTGTCGAAAGAGCGCCCGCTGGTGCTGTTCATCGACGACCTGCAGTGGGCCGACAACGCCTCGATCGAAATGCTCGGGCAACTCGCGTTGCGCGAAGGATCAGGGCTACTGATCATCGGCGCGTTTCGCAGCAATGAGGTCGACGGCACGCACGCCCTGTCTCAACAGCTCCAACAGCTGGAGGCACAGGGCAGACGTGTCGAGCGGCTCAATCTGGGTCCGCTCACTCCCGAGCACGTCAACGCGTTGCTGAGCGACACCCTGAGAACGCCGCCGACCGCAACGAGAGAACTGGCCGACTTGGTTCACGAAAGCACGGCGGGTAACCCCTTCTTCGCCCGCCAGATGCTCACGAACCTCCACGCCCGAGGCCTGCTGAGCTACGATATGGCAACGCGGTCGTGGACTTGGAAGCTCGAAGCGATTCGACAGAGCGGCGTCTACGACGACGTCGTAGCTCTGATGACCTCGCGCATTGCCCAACTTCCCGAGGCGGCGCGTTCGGCACTCGCCCAGGGGGCCGCACTCGGGGGCACCTTCGACCTCGAGGTGCTCGCGCCGGTGCTGGGCGTCTCGGAGAGCGACGCCGCCCAGATGCTTTGGCCCAGCATGGAGCTGCAGTTGATCCTCCCGGTCGAGCCGACCCTGCCCGCCGACGTGCGCGACGCTTTGAGCGGGCTGACGGAGGTCACTCGGGCGCTACGCTTTGGTCACGACCGAGTTCACCAGGCCGCCTACTTGCAGATACCTGCGAGCGACCTGCCTCGGCTGCACTTGAAGGTGGGCCGCCTCTTGCAGAGGCAGCTGGGAACGGCGGTTCGCGACAAAGACTTGTTGAGTGTGGTTTCCCATCTCAACAAGGGCCGCACCCTGCTCGAAGACCCGAAGGAACGATTCGAGCTGGCAGAACTCAACCTGACGGCAGCCCGCAAGGCGAAAGAGGTGGGCGCGTGGCATCTGGCGAGGGAACACGCTGCCATCGGACGAGAGCTCGTACCCGCACCCGAACCAAAGCCCACACAACTCGTGCGCGATCTGCTCTTCGAGCTCGCAGAGACGACCTACCTGGTCGGTCGACACGACGAGGCCGAAACGCTCTTCGAAAGCCTCGTGGGTTTGGTCGACACCGACGAAGAGCGCTGCCGCGTGGAGGTCGCCCAGCTCGCCCTGTACGAGAGCGCAGGGTTGTACGACAAGAACATCAGCCTCGGCTGCCAGGCGCTGGGGCGCTTGGGGATCCCCATCGAGCTGGACCCGGCGGCGGCCGCCCAGCGCATCGCGGGCGAACGAGAGCAGCTGCTGGCCAAACTCGCGGGGCTCGATGTCGCATCACTGATCGATGCGCCGCCGCTGACCGACGAACGAGAGCTGCTCGTCCAGCAACTGCTGATGAACATGGCAGCGCCCGCCTACTTTTACAGCGCCGAGCACTTCATCCTCGTCGTGCTCAAAGCGGCCAATCACACGCTGCGTTTTGGAAACTCGCCGTTGTCGTCCTTTGCCTATGCCTGGCTGGGCACCGTACTCGGAGCCGTGTGGGGCGACTACACGAGCGCCAACGCCTTTGGTGAGCTCGCTCTGGCGCTCAACGAAAAGCTTCCCTACCCGAAGATCCAGTGCAAGATCCGCTTGCTCTACGGTCTGTTCATCAAACACTGGCGCCACCCGGTGAAGGAGTCGATTTTGGAACTGCGCGTGGCGCTGGCGATCGGAACCGAAACCGGTGATCTGGCCTACGCCGGTTACGCGGCCTGCATCTTGACCCGAACCCTGTTCTCGGCGGGGCGTCCGCTGCGTGAGGTTCTCGACAGCATCGAAGAGACGCGCCCGTTCCTGCGAGCCATCCAGAACGAACCGCTGCTCGAGCACCAACGCCTGCTGGAAGCGACGGTATTGGCGTTGATGAGCCCCGAAGGCGAGCCATACACCCTGACTCGAAGTGGCTTCGACGAAGAGCGCGCAAAACAGACCTTCGAACGCACTCGCTTCGGGGTGGGGACGGCGCTGTCGTACGTCTACCGCATCCAGATCGCGCTCGTCTTCGGTGCCCACCAACGCGCCTTCGATCTGCATCGAGAGCTCGAGCAGCCGCTCATCTACATCGCGGGCATGCATCACGTGCCGGAAGCACGATTCTGGGGAGCATGCGCCGCGGCCCGTCTGATTGCCACAGCTGATGATCCACAGCGCGCCGAACTGCTCGCGTTGGTCGATGCCACGGAAAAGCAGCTGGAAGTGTGGGCTGCCAGTTGTCCCGAGAACAGCAACCACCGCGTCGCGTTGCTGCGAGCAGAACGGCTGCGGGCCGAGGGTCAGTCGGCACAGGCGATTGCCAGCTACTGCACCGCCGTCGACGCCGCCGCCGCCCAGGGGTTCGTGTTCGACGAGGTCCTCGCGCACAAGGCGCTCGCCGATCTCCTGCAAACGCTGGGCTCGGCGGTCGCTGCGCGTGCTCACTCGAGGGAGGCCGCGTTGGTGCTTCGCAGCTGGGGTGCCAGCGGCCTCGAGGAGTATCTCGGTGTCCGGACGTCCGCGCGTCGTGACTCGGAGGCGCCCTCGGTCACGCGCGTGTCTGGCGCCACCTCCGAACCCCTGCACCTGGAACTCACTCCGTTCGTCAAAGCTTCTCAGGCAAT
Source organism: Deltaproteobacteria bacterium (assembly GCA_003235365.1). GTDB lineage: Bacteria > Myxococcota_A > Polyangia > Polyangiales > Polyangiaceae > SZUA-265. Next base: position 3,089 of record QJWJ01000365.1, on the reverse strand, counting down.
CGCCGCCGAACTGGAACTCGAACAGTTGTTGCGCACGCTGATGGACACGGTCATCGAAACCGCGGGTGCGGAGCAGGGCTGCTTGCTGTTGAACGACGATGGTGTGCTGTGGTTGGAAGCGGAGCGTGCCCGCGATGGGCTGACCCAGGTCATGCTTCACCGCCCAGCGAGTGAACTGGGCGATCGACTGCCGTCGACGCTGCTCAGCGCGGTGCTCGCTTCCGAGCGCCCCGTCGTCTTGGACGATGCGCGACACGACAACCGCTTCGCTGGTGATCCATACATCGAGGCGACCCAGCCGGTGTCGGTGATGGCCATGCCGCTGCACGACCAAACGCGGCTCGTGGGCATCGTGTATCTCGAAAACAACCTCTCGACGCGCATGTTCACCCCGAGCCGCATCGAACTGTTGTCGTTGCTCTCGTCCCAACTGGCACTCGCCATCGACAAGGCCCGGCTCTACACCCAACTCGAACAGCGCGTCGAAGATCGCACCAAGCAACTCTCGGAGGCCCTGGACGACTTGAAGGCGGCTCAAGCGCAGCTGGTCGTCCGAGAGAAGATGGCGTCGCTGGGTGATCTGGTCGCCGGCATCGCCCACGAGCTCAACACCCCGCTCGGCGCGGTCTACGGCAATCACCAAACCTCGGTCACCTTGCTCGGCCGCCTCCAAGCAGGCCAACGCGGCGAGCAAGCGCCGGCAACCAAAGCCGTCGCACAGCTGCTGCGCCTGCACGAGGCGACCGGTCAGGCGCTGCAACAAATCCGCCACGTGGTATCCAGCCTCCGACAATTCGCTCGGCTGGACCTGGCTGAACGCGATCGCGTCAGCATCCACGAAGGGCTGGAAAGCGCCCTGACGCTCTCCCACCATCAGTTTTCCGGCCGCATCGAGGTCGTGCGCCAGTTCGGCGAAGTTCCGCCCATATCCTGCTACCCCAGCAGAATGAATCAGGTGTTCATGAACCTGCTCGTCAACGCCGCACAGGCCATCGAAGGCAACGGCACCGTGTGGATCCGCACGCACGCCGAGGGCAGCGACGCCCTCGTCGAAATCGAAGACGACGGCGCGGGTATCCGCCCCGAGGATCTGCCGCGCGTGTTCGATCCGGGGTTCACGACCAAAGGTCGACGCATCGGCACCGGGCTCGGCCTATCCATCGTGCACCAGATCATCACCGAGCACGGCGGCACCATCCGCGTCGAAAGTCGCTGGGGCGAGGGCACGACGTTTGCAATTCGCTTGCCGATTGCTCCCGCTGAGACTGGTCAGGCGCAGACATAGCCCACATGTTCCACGACCGCCGGACGGGAGGCAGTCGGCAGCCCGCCTGCTCCACCCACCCACGCTTCACGTGGCAGGTGTGATCGTTCCAAAGCGCGTCGGTCGCCACCTGTGCCCACAGGGGCAGTTGTTCGCCCGTGCGTCCCAACCTACTCCGAACCCTGCCAGCCGCCAACGTCGGCGACGAGCCGGTCAGCGGCGCCCGGTCCCCAGCTCCCCGAGTCGCAAGGCAACGTCGGAACGGGGTTCTGCAGCGCGGGTTCGACGATGGACCAGGCGAGTTCGACCGCATCCTGACGGGCGAACAGGGTCGCAATCGCCGTGCATGGCAAAAAAGATGCGGAGTGAACGGGCTCCATCGTGGCCATTCGCCGCGCCGTCGTTCACCCGAGCTCTAGCCGACCCAAGACCGCCCCGGCGCGAACGTGATCGTTGGAGTTGACCATGGCTGGCGGCATGCCCGGCACGCACGCGCTCTCGAACACCAGGGTGATCTTCCACGCCAACGTGCCACGCCGGACCAGCAGAATGTAGAGCCGAGCGCGGTGGGCCTCTTTCCCAGGGAGGGTCGCCAAGCCCATGTACGCATGCGCTTCGTCGGCAGCGACGCGCTTGGCGAAGTGCTCGAGCCCCGCCTCCTGCCGCCACTCGACCAGCTGGGGCAACGGTCCGTCCGAACTGGTCATCTCCAACACGGGGAAACCGACCATCGCCGTGATCGCCTCGACCCACTGCTTCATGTCCGCGCCAGGCTGAGCCTTGTCCATGAAAGACACGATGAGCCACTCGGTAGGCCACGGCCCCCGGAATACATGAGCGGTTTCTCGAGCCGTGCTGGTCAGCTCCGGACTGGACCCATAACGCTTCGGGATTTGTAGGCGGTAGCGCAACAGGGGGCTTTCGTACGTGATCGTCGGCCAGCGCTCCAGATCGCACGGTTCGAGCCAAACCGGTCCGTCCTCACGTCGCTTCGCCGATTCTCGCAAGTCGGTGGACAGCGCGCCGTCTGCGTCGAACTCCCGTTGCCAGTCTGCCACCGGAACGCGCTGCTCGATGTCCCACTTCTTCGCGAGCCTCATCCCCCGTGCCACGGCCCGTCTGGCATCTGCGAAGCGTTCTCGACTTGGCAGGTCGCGATACAGGCGGATCCAAGGCTCGACACTGGCCGCCAGCTCTGCTGCGCCACGGTCCAGGTCACCGTTCTCAGCATGGACGATGGCGTTCTCGAGCAGCGCGTCGCCCCACAACCTGTGATACTCCGGTTCGTCGGGGTGGAGGTCGAGCAAGCGCTGCGCCACCAACCCGACTCCGTTGACGAAGTCAGCGGCGCGGGCGAACTTTTCATGCTGGAGGTAGTAACCCAGCAGGTTGTCGCACGCGCGGTACATCAACATGCCCTCTTCATAGGTGGGATAGCCTTCGAGGACGACTGGTTCGAGCATTCTGGCGCACTTCTCGTAGCCCTTCAATGCGTCGAGGTGCTGCCCGCGGTGACTGGCAAGCAGTGCTCCGCCGAAGCAGAGACGCGCGGCAAAGCGGCGATCTTCGTCCGCCACGGCGCCGCCCTCGTGTAGGGTGCGCAGGATGCCCTGAGCGCGTTCGCGACGGCGCTTGGGCTCGTGCAGGATGCCGAGGTAGGCCTCTCGCTGGATGGGGTTGTCGATTGCAGCGAGCGACTTGGCGCGCAGGAGGTTGAGCTCCGCTGCGGAGTGCCGGCTCCGAAAAAGGCGGCATTGGCGCGTGCTGACGGATATGTCGACGTCAGTCGTGCTCAGGTCGATGACGCGGGCCGACTTTGCCTGTG
>QJWJ01000114.1 GCA_003235365.1 Deltaproteobacteria bacterium | reverse complement strand
CTGAGATCAACGCGCCAGTCGCGCAACTTGCGCGAGCGCGTACCCCTGCTTGGTCGGGGGGTGTTGTCTCGTGGCAGTACGTTCGATTTCAAAGTGGAACTGTTTCATCCCTTTCGCTACGTCGGTGTGGTCATTGGGGGCGCCAGCGCTGGTCCCGTACACGGCGTGACGCTGTGGGTGGGCTTCGCCTACTGCCCTTAGCGAGACGCGAAGGGGGCAGTAGGCGCGCCGAGGGAAAGGCCGGATGAGTGTTGTCGCTTCGTCGTCGCGGGTGGACGCTCGAACTCGTCGCGGTGATCGCCAGGAATGGGTTTGCCGTTCCAGAAGAACGACGGGCGTCAGATCAGGAAAGACTGGTCGACGACTTTGGCACGTGGGAGTCCGAATCCCTACGACCGCAGCAAGCGCCGCGCGAAAGCAGCGAGACGCCCGGTTCCCAAAGACGATCGCGATCAAACATGACTCGAGCACCGATCAGCTTGCGAGTGCACGCAATGCCCCGAAAAATCGCCCCAGCGGGGGTGAGGGCGTTTTTGGGGGCGACGTTCGGGCACTCTTGCTCGCAGCTCGGACCCCTAGGTTGTTGATTTGTCGCGGCAATCAACATGATTGCCGCTCCCAGTGCTTCGGCAGAGCTCGCACTGGTCCCGCTCGGAGCGGGATTCGATCCGTCGGGCGAGCGTGATCGTCACGTCGCCGACAACGGATGCCTTGAACGATGTTGCGGAGGGAGGCCGGTGAGGAACACGATACCCGGCTGCTCGTGTCCTTCCTCTCACGTGGACTTTCTGGATTTTCTCCCAAGGCGAGTAGCCCCAGCGGGGGAACGGGAAACGTTAACGAGCCGTTAAACACGTGGCGTCATCCCTTGGCACAGTGTGGCACGACCTACACACTGAGTCCCGATCTGAGGGCAAAAGACAAAGCTCAACGATCATCGGCGATTGAGCCGTTTTCATGAGATTCGCAGGGAAGGCACGGGAGTTGCTTAACGTAGGATGCCAGCGACCGAAGCGGGAAGTTCCGCTCAAATCGCTAGGGTCCGGACACTAACCGGAATGCACTTGGAAAGCGATCCACTGGAGAGTCGAACAACCGCGCCGGAGTCCCCGGCGACTACGGCATGGAGAGGAGTTGAGAGTATGGGTCCGTTGGAAGCAATTGAAGCAAACGCGAGCCGGGTCCCCGCAACGGGCGCGTTGGTATCTGGGGTCTACTACCTCAACCCCGAACAACACGCCGAGGCAGCACTCGCTTCCGACGCCGATGCAGTCGCCAAAGCTCTTGCGTCAGTAAGTACGCTGCATTCACTCCAGGCGGCCTTGGAAGTAGGTGAGATCGTTTTTCGGCGCATCTTCAAAGGGGACGAGCGTTTGCTGCGAGCGCGCGGCAAGAAGAATGGCTCCTTCCGCAAGCTGGCCTCACATCCCAACCTCGGGATGAGCCCGTCGTCGCTCTGGCGTGCGGTGGCCATCTACGAGCTGTCGCGGCGATTTCCCGAGCTTTCTCAGTACTCTCACACCGGCGTCGGGCACATCAGCGTCGTGCTGGGCCTGCCCGAGGTCGAGCAGTTCCGGCTGTTGCGGACCACGGAGTCGGAGCGTTGGACTCGCCGTCGCCTCCAGAAGGAAGCGGCTGAAATCCGCGGTGCGCGTCGCGAGTCTGCCGAATTGCCGACTTCGAAGTTCTTGGATCGCCTTGCCGGTTTGGAATTGCTCGCCCATGACTCGTGCCAGGAAGAGTTGACCCGCATGCAAGGAGACGAGCTGCAGGCCGCGATTAACGCGTTGGGTCGAGTTCGTGAACGGCTCAGCGAGGTCGAAGGCAAGCTCCAGCAGGCGCTCGCCGGCTGAATGGGTTCGGCAGAGCCTGATTCGTCAGGCCAGATGGACCCAATGCGCAGAGGCGCACGCTGCTCGGAGCAGGTGCGCCTCTTGCCTTTTTGTCAGCGCGAGCGTTCGACGTTCGGCGGTTGAGCCCGTTCGCCAGGCCACCGAAGCAGAGCGCTCAGGGGTCCACGCCCGCCAGCTCGTAGCGCGCGCCCAGGAAGCCACCCAAATAGATGTCACTGGCGCCGCCCGCGACGGCGTGGAGCAGACCATCAGTGTTCTCGCTGACTCCCGGCGTGGCGTACGGGTTGCCGTTGGGCTGGGCGTTGTCTTCATACGCTCCCGAGTTGGCGTCGATCCCGTAGTAGCGCGCCTCGCCGCCGATGGTGAGCGCGAGGCTGTCGGTGAGTTCGATCTCGCCTGTCAGGACCGCGTCGAGACCGATGCCGGCAGCGTTTGGGAACCAACGCTCCTCGGCGAAGTAGCCGTCGTCCGTGCTCAGCGAGATGGTGCGAACGAATACACCGGCGCTCAACGGGATCCCCAATTCGAAACGCACGTCCGGGCCGAAACGGTAGTAGGTGTACTCGACGTCGGGCACGACGCCTGGGTCGCCATCCGGTTGGGTCGGCGTCGTCTCGTTGTCCCCTTCCATGACCATCGATTGCGTTCCCCAGCCGCCGTTGAGGCCCAGCTCCACGCCGCTGTGTAGGGGGATTCTTCCGCGAAAACCGATGTTCAACTCGCTGAAGGTCGTCTCGAGGTCACTCGCGCCGCCCGGCGCGTTGACGACGGTGGATCCGCCGATGCTGCGATAGTACGAAAAGCCCAGACCGATGTGGGCCAGCATGCCGTCGAGCACGTGCGCGCCCGGGTACCAGTGGACGCCGACCTGAACGGCGGGAGCCCCAATCCGGTGCGGCTGCAGACCGTGCTCGTACACGTCGCCCACGGCCTTGTTATACCGAAGCGAGCGCCAGATCGCTCCGACCGCTAGATTGGCGTCGAGCGGCGACGCCGGTGGCAGAGACCCCTTCGGCCTGCTGCGCGGAGCGGTGTCACGGTTCGGATCGTCGTCGGACAGGCTCCCCTCGGCTTCGAGTGTGACGGCTTCGTCGTCAGCTGGGGGACCACCCTCGGGAAGGGACGTCTTCGACAGCGGCTCCTCGAGCACTCTCATCAGGTCCTTGTCGATTTTCTTGAGCAATCCCGGCAACCAGCCTGCTCTCAGCTTGGGTTCCGCCACGATCTGCCCATCTTTGCCGTTGCGCACACGCAGCTGGAGCGTCCACCCCTTCTTGCTCATGGTGGTGGAGCCGTGGATGTAGGCCTTGATCCCCACCTTGCGTGCGACGTGCACGTAGGGTTTCGGGTCTTCGCCCAGCGCGGCTCCGTCTTCGAAGCCGGCCGGGATCAGGATGACACCCGCGGATTCGAGGGTGGAGACGACCGTTTCGTGAAGCTTTTGGGATTTGGCACCCTCGAACGGGCGCACCATCACTCCGGCGTCGGCCTCACTGACGGTAGCCGCGCCGGAACCGCCAGCGGGCTTGGGAGGGCTTTCATCCTCCTCGGTGAGTATGACCTCTTCCACCTCCGCCCAACCCAGTACTGCGTGACTCAGCAGCATCCCCACGACCAGTAGGCATCGAATAAGTGTTCGTAGGCTCATTTTCTGCTTCGTATCTCGTCGGAGCTTCAGTGCAATACAAGCACTTGTGGTCATTGGTTGGCGGCGGCGGCCGCGGCTCGGGTCCACGCGATCAAGCAATCGCGTTGGTCGGCCGTCAACGTCAGGGCGCCGTAGGGCATTTTCGAGCCGCACTTGGGCGTGTCGTCGAGCTTGGTGATCAGTAAGCTGGCGTCCGGATCATCGGCGTCGATGATGTACTGACCGGCGCAGGTTCCGGTGCCCTCGACGCCGATCAGCCGCGTGCGGAGATCTGTCGGGTCGGCGAGGTCGACGTAGACCAGGGCCTTGTCCGTAGCGGTGCCGTGGCACGCGATGCCGCCACAAGTGGTCGTATCCTGGAAGATCGGGGTGGGGTCGCATACACCCTCGAACGGGTCGTTGCCCGGTTGGGGCTGTGAGGGCATCCCCCCGGCTCCAGGAGTTGGCGTCGGGGTTGGCGTCGGTGTCGGCGCTGGGGTGGTGGGTTGCGTCGATGGTGTCGTGCCCGTTGCGACCTGAGCAGGTGGATCGTTGGGAGTCCTGGCCTGGTTGTTGATGGCCACGCTGGTGTACATGTCTTCGTCTTCGAGCGCCGAGTAGCAGCTCGCGCACAATCCGAGGGCCACCGAGGTGAGCCCAAGTCCGAGATTCAGCGATTTCATCGTTCGATTCTGCAGGGTTGGGGGGAGGCCTTCTGGATTGACGGCCTCGCGTCCGTGGGAGACGCCGCGCCCTGAAGGAGGCGGCCATTCAGGGTATTTCAATTGCTTCGCACTGCCCAGCCGCGCCGCGGACTTTAGTGGCAGTTCATATCCTTGGTCGTGCAGATCGTGCCCTCGTCGATCACAGGCCCTCAGGCTCGCCAAGGGAACTGCACAATTTCAGCGATGTGGCAGGTTGAGCGCCATGGTCCGGGACGAGCGGCGGATGTGTGCGACGATGGCCGGACGCTCAGCTTCTCCGGCCGCCCGTCGAGCGGCGGTGCACGGTGGCCTTGGCGCACGCGTGGTGCTTGGCTTGTCCGAGCTCGACGTTCGATGGCAAAACGTCAAATGATGGCAGATTGGTTACAGAGCCCGCGCCGCTGGGCGATCGCCTCGTTGTTCGCGGGGCTCGCCTTCGGCTCCGCTGGGGGCGCGGCTGCCCCGGCGTCTCGGCAGCTCACCCCGAAGGGCAAGTCAGCGGACGACACCAAGGCGGAGACGAGAATACTGGACGACGTTGCGGAGGCCGAAGGCCCCGCCCGTGCATCGCGGCCGCTTTCGCCGCACCCGTTCGCGAATCTGTCTGCCGCGCAGCTCAAGCAGCGCCTCCGAGACGACCCTCAGTCACTCGGGTCGATCAGTCTCGGTGATCCCAATGGCGGCCGTCTCCTCAACGGCGTCAAAATGCCCGCCGATCCCAAGTGGGACATCGTCGATGGCAGTCACGCCTTCGGCACGCAAGAGACTGTCGACTACCTCAGCGTTGCCATCACCGCGGTGGCCAAGACGTTTCCGGACACGCCGCCGCTGTCGATCGGGCACATCAGCGGACCCAAAGGCGGTCGTCTCGCTCCGCATCTCAGCCATCAATCGGGCCGGGACGTGGACTTGGGCTACTACTACGAGGGGGGTGGGCATTGGTACCAACGCGCCACCGAGGAGTCGCTGGACAAGCGGCGGACTTGGGCATTGGTTCGTGCGTTGGTCACGCTCACCGACGTCAACTTCATTCTGATGGATCGCCGCGTTCAACAATGGGTTCGGGCGGAGGCTTTGGCCGTCGGTGAAGACCCGGCTTGGGTTCGGGACCTGTTCGACGGAACCCGAGCCCAAGGCCGCCCTCCGTTGATCCGTCACGCGCCGGGTCACGCGACGCACCTGCACGTGCGGTTTTACAACCCCAAGGCGCAGGAGACTGCGCGGCTGGCGTATTCGGCGCTCGTCGACCTCGGAATGGTCAAGCCGCCGACGCATCACGTACTGCACAAGGTCAAGAAGGGCGAGACCTTGATCAAGTTGGCGAAGCGCTACGGCACGACGGTCCGCGCCATCAAGCGAGCCAACCGATTGCGCGGCAACGTGATCTTTGCCCGCAAGACTTACAAGATCCCTCAAAAGGGACCCCGATCCGGTTTGGCGAAGGTGATCATCCCGCCCCGTCGGGTTCCGCCGCGCGAGGGGTGAGTCGCACGCCGCTTCGATATCTCCCGGCCCGCCGCGTCTGATTTGCAGAGCTGTCGAGGTGTCGAGCCTCCGACTGTCTGGGGGCTCGGCGGCACGGTCCTTGACCCACGCGGTCACCCCAATAACAGTACTCGAACATGGCGGAGAGCCGCGTCCACGCAGTGGCTTCCTTCTTCGGAAGCAGATTCCTCGTGCTTGCGGAAGTCGTCGGCGCCATGGGGGTGCTGCTCGGGCGCATGCTCTCCCGCGCCGTTCGACTCGACTTCGACAAGGGTGAATTGGTTCGCAATCTTCACCGGATGGGGGTGAACTCACTACCGATCGTGATCATCACGGCGCTATTCGTCGGAGCGATCATGGTCGTGCAAGCAGCGCCGCTGGTGAATCGATTCAACGCGCGGGCGTTGTTGGGCTGGGCTGCGGGGTTCTCGACGTTGCGGGAAATCGGACCGCTGCTGACGGCGTTGATGCTTTCGGGGAGGATCGGGGCCAACAACACTGCCGAGCTCGGTACGATGGTCGTCACCGAGCAAATCGATGCGTTGCGCGCCCTGGCCATCAATCCGCTGAGCTACCTGCTCGTGCCGCGCTTCGTCGCGATGGTCGTCACGTTCTTTCTCTCGACCGTGTTCTCCGACGTCCTGGCCCTGCTCGGCGCGGCCTCGGTGGGACAGGTCGTGCTGGACGTCGACGCGCTCACCTTCTACCACGGCGTGACTGGGGACAAGTTGACCTTCGGTGACGTCGCTCACGGCCTGATCAAGAGTGTGACCTTTGGCGTCGTGATCGGTGTTGCCAGTTGCCAGTACGGCGTGAGTACCAGCGGCGGAGCGCCAGGAGTCGGGCGCAGCGTGACGACGAGCGTCGTCGTCAGCGCGGTAGGCGTGTTCGCGATCGACTACTTCATGTCCTTTCTCATCAGCTGAGGCGGTATCGGTGCGGTGCGCGGTTCGGGCTCCAGCCCCATCGGAGACGCCAGTTGGGCTCGTTTCTCGCGGCCGTTGCCGCACCGCGGAGTGCGTCGGCTCGCACCGTGTCCCACTCGCCCGTGCACGGGCATCGTTGGATTCAAGATCCGTACGCGTCAGCCGTTCAAGATGGAGCGATGAGTGTGCGGTTGCATCGCTGGGTCGTGGCTGCGTGGAGCCTGGCCTTGTCCCTACTATCTGCGTCGGTGTGCGCCCTGCCGGACGGCTTGATGCTCACCCACGGCGACGTTCGAGAAGAACAGGGGACGCTCGTGGCGCAGGATGAAGGCGGCGTGCTGGAACACGAAGGGGGCATGGTGTTGCGCCTCGAGCCGGGGGCGGTGGTTCGCAGCTTCGGTCGGACCGAGTTGTGGTTGGCTCAGGGCGGCAAGCAAGCCGTGTACCTCCTGCAACTGGAGACGGGGCACGCCGAGCTCAGCGTTCGAGGGAACGTCGAAGGGGCGCTACCGGCGGTGGTGCGTACGAAGCACAAGCTCGTTGGGGTCGTGCTCGATGGCACGGTAGGCGTCGACGTTCGCTTCGCCTCCGCAATGTTGGCGCTCGACGGGCGTGTACTCGTTGGCGGTCGAGCGGGCTGGGAACCGCTGAGTCGAGGGAGAATCGTCACGCGCGCTGGGTCCGACAAGCAGAAGTCGTCGCGCGCCGTGGCCAGTGCTCCCCGGTTTCAATCGCTGCGTCGCGTGTGGTCCGGCGTGCGGGGCCCGGTCCACGTCGGGGGGTTCGAATGGTCGGCCATACCGCGTGCGCGGGGTTACGAGTTGCTGCTCACCGACAGATTCACTGGCAAGCTCGTGCATCGTGTGAACCCGCTTCGGACGCGGCTGGATTGGCGTGCGCTCGAGTTGGTGCCCGGTAGCTACGAGTTGAGCGTCCGTGGGTTCGACGAGTTCGGCTTTCCCGGCGAATGGTCGCACCCCGAAGCGATGGCGGTGATTGGGTTCATCCCCGACGACGAAACCTATCGCGACGAGTCGGGGGTCATTCGCGTGGGCAGTCAGCGGACTGCGAAGTTCTCCAACACCGAGGGTCTGGAAGTGACGTACGGCAGCGCCGGCCCCTGGGTTTCGGCGCCACCGGTGTTGTTCTTTCGGCAAACCTCGCGAACGGTGGTTCGCTTCCGCTACCCGGGCGCGGACGGCATCGTTGCCGTTCCGGTAGAACACCAGCAGGTGCAAGCGACGATTGAGATTGGGCCACAACGCGCCGTGTGGCCACGGGATGCGGTGCAAGTGACGGTCCGCCTGAGCGACGCGGTCGGGGGGCAAGCAGCGTCGATGTTGCATCCGAAGATCGACGTCACTCTGGGCGTCGAGGCGCTGGATTTGGAGTGGACGCGTAACGCCAACGTGCTGCAAGCGACCATCCCCGCACGGTCGGGGCCCGGCCCTTGGGTCATCCGCGTGAACGTCCTGCACCCCTCTGGGAAGCAGCTCGACCGGAACCTGTTGGAAATCGTCTCTGATTCGAGGCGACAGCGGCGGCGAATCGCGCGCGGCGTCGAGGCGCCAGCTCGGATTGCTCACAACGACTCGGCGCGCTGAGTTGGCGGCGCCATCGGGCGCGGTCAGCCGCGTGAAGGGGGAACGGACGTTTGCCGTCGGGCCCCGCGGTTGAGCAGCACGCCGATCGGGACGAGCAGCAGGCCCGCCGCCCCTACCAAAAGCCAGAGCCAACCCAACCCCTCCACCTTCTCATCGTCGCCGTCTTTCTTTCGCTTGGAGACGGCGCGCGCGAGCGGCTGGGAATTGGTCACCACGGCCATCGTCGGCGTGTCGGCGGCGGAGGCCTCGCCGCTGGGGTCGCGTGGCGGGTCCTCCGGGCCTTCCGGTGATCGGTGATCGGCCGCTTCTGGCTGCGGGTTTTCGCCGGCGTGTCGATTGCTGAGCATCGTCACGCCGTCGGCCGTCTCGACGCGGGTTGGCGCAGCTGGTTCCTCGTTGTGATTGAATCGGATCGGCGGTTGGCCGAAGCGTGGGGGAGGGGGCATGGCCGGTCGTGGCGGCGGAGGCTCCTCCTCGGTCAGTAGCTCCTCCTGTTCCTCTGGGACCTGCACCAACCCTTCGACCTCCTCCGGATCGGGCTCCGGGGCGACGAACGACTCCTCCGACTGCTGTTCGGGGGACGGCTGCTCTGCTGCAGGCTGTTCGGCGGGGGGCGCCCCGGCGTCGGCCCATGCGGGCAGTGACATCAGTGTGGCGACGAGCCAGGTCAGCGCCGAAAACGAACGTCGACCACTGCAGTGAACTGCGGAGCGACGACGCCCGACGTGCTGACGTTCGGGCCCGGACTCCGACGAGGGACGACCCACCATGGTGCAGTTAGTCTACGGAAGGGTCGCCAGGGCGTCTACCGCCGTTTCCACGGATCCTGGGAAACTCGCGGGTGGCGTTGCTTCACCGCGTTGCGCCGCAGATCCGGCAGGCCCGCTGCGCTGAGCTTTGGCATCGGATTGCGTCTCCAAGGCCCCGTCGTTGGGCGACCGCTGAGGTTCGGCTTGCGACGCGCGGCGAGCCTCAAGCCACGCGCCGCCCGGTGATCAGTCGTCGTAACAAATCCGGTAACGCTGGACGTGCAGCTCCTGGCCGCCGCCCGCCGCGGCAGGTTGCATCCACGAGATTGCGACGCGGTCCGGCGCCATCGTGGCGATTGCCGGGCGGTCCGGCGCCCCTGCCAGCGGAGTCTTCGCGAGCGCTACCTCGCCGATCTTGACCGTTTCGTTCGGCACGACGAGCCCCATCTCGTCGACTTGCGAGTAGTCGACGCGGCTGACGGACATTTGCACCGCCGCGTTCTCCTCGTCGGAGGCGGCATAGGCTACACATTGGTAGACGCGCTCGGTGGGGTCGCCGGGGCGCCGCAGTGATCGCACGACGATCGCGCGCGTCCCTGGGACGAGGCGCCCGTCGGGTGGTGGTATGGGGCACGTTGTCGCTGGGGGCGGGATCACCGTCTCCGCGCAGCCGGTACCCGCGCACTGCAGCGCGGTGACCTCACTGAAGAAGTTGGTCGAACCCGAGCGCTCGCTCCAAGTGACCGTCCACAGATCGGAGCGGCTGCGACCCGCGTCGAGCCACGACCCCGTGAACCCGCTCACGGTGTTGCATTGGATGACGTCGCGGGGGGGTTCGCCATTGGCGAAGCCCGTCTTCACCGAGACGCCGCTCGGGTCCAGGTTACCCATCCACATGGCACCGGGGGTTGCTCCGAGCGTCAGTGCGGCCAACCCGCTCAGCGGCGCGGGTTCGGGGATGAATGCGTCGCCGGGCGCGTCGATGTCCAGCGCCGTGGAGCCGGAGTGGATGTAGATCCCCGCCTTGCTGTTGTTGGTGGGTTCGGTGGTCACGCAAACGGGGCCATCGGGTGTCGTCGTCGTGCACCCGTTCCACACCACGAACGGTTCGCCGTTGTCGGGCTGTCCTGCGGCGGGGCCGACGTAAGGGGAGACGGCGCGGTAGTTCGCCGCGCTGGCGAGCCGGACTCCGCCCCCGATCGGTTTCAAATCTCGGGTGAGTTGTACACGCAAGATCTCCCCGGCAGCATTGCTTGGTCGTACGAGCCGAATGGCGGCGTAGACGTTGAGCGTCAACGAGATTCGTTCGTCGCCCACCATCGCGGCGGGGCTGATCACGACGTACTCGTCGTCGTCGTTCTCATCCTTCGGCAACAGGTCCGTCAGCTTGAATGTCTGGAGCGGCTCGCCCGTGGTCGCATCGAAACTCGTCACGACGATGTCCGACTTGCCTTCCCATACGCCGTACGTCGCGGTGAAGAAACGGTCGTTGGTGCTGATCAATTCGCTCTTGTAGACCGTGTCTGCGGAGAGCGTGTGGTCGTAACCATCCGCGACGATCCCGGAGCGTGGCGACTCCTCGCACTTGCCGTCCACGCAGACCGCTTCCATGCAATTGCTCGAGGGTTCACACTGCATCGGCTCGGGAACACAACCCGACGGCGTGCAGACGTCGACCGTGCACGGGTCACCGTCGTCGCAGCCCCCCGGACAACTGACCCCGCTGTCGAATCCCCCGTCGCCGAAGGCCGAGGGGCCGAGGGGCGGTCCGCCTTCCGGCGTCGCAATGGGACCGTCGTCCGCGTTCGATGCCTCGTCGGTCGAGACGGGACCGTCGTCCGTCTCGCCGTCGTCCCCGTCTTTCGGACCGGGGCCGGGCGCCGCGTCCCTCACGACGTCGTCCGTCGAGTCGACGTCGGCAGGTGGCCCTTCGAGTTTCTCGAAGTCGAGCAAGAACGAGCAACCCAATGCGAAGAAGGCGCCTGATACGGAGCAGGCGCAGATCGCGGAGCGTCGATGGCTGCTCACTCAGAACCTCCACCGCGCGCTCGCGAAGGCGCCGCTGCTCCCCACGTTGACGTCGAGCTTCGCGCTCGTCGCACGCTCGTCTTCTGCTGGATCGGCCGTAACCCACAGCACGATCCCTGCGCCGAGACCGAGCACGGACACGCCGGTGAGAATCGTCGACGTCAACGCGAGAGTCTTGCCCGTGTTCGTTTGTTCGGAGCTGCAGTGGCCGCTGCATTCGTCTTCCAGCGACCGGTACTCCGAATTGGCACCGATGCCGGTCAGCGCCGCACCAACACCGGCCAGGGCACCCACGCTCAGCGACACGTAGGCTGGGACCCGATTCGGCTCGGGCGGGGGAGCTGGCGGCGGCGTCGCAGGCGACGCGGGCTCGGACCTCGGCGGTTCGGGTGCGGGAACAGCCGGTGATGGCGCGGGTGCGGGCTCCTGCTTCAGCTGCTCGTCGAGCCGACGCTGGAGGTTCTCGCGACGCAACCGAATCGTTTCGACCTCCGGATCTTCCGGGTTCTTGGTCAAGTACTCGTCCAAGCTGTCGACGGCGCCCTGCAGATTCCCCAGCCGCTCCTGGACGACTGCGATGTTCAAGAGGATTTGCGGCCGGTTGGACAACTCGTACGCCTTGATGAAGGCCTTGAGCGCATCTTCGTACTCGGCTTCGGCGAAGTACGCAGCGCCCGACTCGAAGTGGCGTCGGGCAAGCTCGTCCTTTTCTTGGCAGTAGCCCGGCGGTGCCAGCAGCAGACCGGCCAACATGCTCCCCATTCCGAGCAGGACCGCCACCCTACTGCCCGCGGAGCCGAGGCACGACTCGACCAAATTACCCTTCATTTCGCCCGCAGCTTTAGCACAACCGTTGCTGCGCATACATTTTTTGCCTGTAGCGGAAGGCGCGCTCGCCGTGTAATCGCAGGGTCGGCCAAACGTGCGGCAGTGCGTGCGTCGATGCAGCGTCACCGGATGCTGGTCGGCGTGACCGCCGCACCTCGCGGCCGGCTCGCTTGGTTCCGGTTGAGAACGCCAGCAGGGCGCTCGGTTTGCTGTGAACCCGACCGAGCACGGATTCGCCACACTCGCGCGACCACTGTGGTAGGAGGCCGGCTGGGCGTCGCCGGCCGACGTCCGGATTCCCCATGCCTCGACGCGAAGACATCAAGAAGATCCTGTTGGTTGGTTCCGGCCCGATCGTCATCGGCCAAGCCTGTGAGTTCGACTACTCCGGTACGCAAGGTGCCAAGGCGCTGGTGGACCTCGGCTACGACGTGGTGTTGGTCAACTCCAACCCAGCGACGATCATGACGGATCCGGAGCTGGTCCGCCGCACGTACGTCGAGCCCATCGACAAGGAGTCCCTCACCGCGATCATTCAGCGCGAACGTCCCGACGCGCTGCTGCCGACCCTGGGTGGACAGACCGCGCTCAACGCCGCCCTGGAGCTTCACGACAGCGGCGTGCTGTCCAAGCACGGCGTCCAGCTGATCGGTGCCCAAGTCGACGCGATTCGACGCGCCGAAGACCGTGACCTGTTCAAGCAGGCCATGGCGCGAGCCGGGCTCGAGTCGGCCCGCTCGGGGCACGCCCACTCACTGGAAGAAGCCCGAGAGATCGTCAAAGAAACGGGTTTCCCCGCGATCCTGCGCCCCAGCTTCACCCTGGGCGGCGCCGGTGGTGCGGTCGTCGAGGATCCCGCCCAGTTCGACGAGAAGGTGCTGTGGGCCCTCGCCCAGTCACCGACTCGTGAAGTGCTCGTCGAAGAGAGCCTGCTCGGCTGGAAGGAGTTCGAACTCGAGGTGATCCGCGACGCCGCAGACAACTTCATCGTCGTCTGCACGATCGAGAACATCGACCCGATGGGCGTTCACACGGGGGACTCGGTCACGGTCGCCCCGGCCATGACGCTCACGGATCGCGAGTACCAGCGTCTGCGCGACGCGGCCCGTGCCGTGATGCACGAAATCGGCGTCGAGACTGGCGGATCCAACGTGCAGTTCGCAGTCAATCCCGCTGACGGGCGGGTGATCGTCATCGAGATGAACCCGCGTGTTTCTCGTTCCAGTGCGTTGGCGTCGAAGGCCACCGGCTATCCGATCGCCAAGATCGCGGCCAAGTTGGCCGTCGGTTACACCCTCGACGAGCTCCAGAACGACATCACCGGCACGAGCGCAGCTTTCGAGCCGACCATCGACTACGTCGTGGTCAAGTGGCCGCGCTTTGCGTTCGAGAAGTTTCCGGGCGCCGATCACCGCCTGGGCACACAAATGAAGAGCGTGGGTGAGGCGATGAGCATCGGCCGCACCTTCTGCGAAGCGTTTCAGAAAGCGGCGCGTTCGCTCGAGACTGGCAAGGACGGTTTCAGCAGTCTGGTCGGCAAGGTCGATTACCGCTTACTCGACCACACTCAACCCACGCGCGACCTGGTGCACGATGCGCCGCCTGAGGTCCGTCCCAAACAGACCCTGCCCCCCGCGAGCAAACAGGAGCTGCTGGCTGCGGTGAAGAAGCACATCGGTATCGGGACGGCGGAGCGTCTGTTCTACGTTGGAGACGCGCTGCGCCTGGGTTTGACTCCCGAAGAGGTGTACGTGGCGACCGCGATCGACCCGTGGTTCATCCGCCAGTTCCAGCGCATCGTGGACGCCGAGCGCGAGCTGAACAAGGCCCCCGAATTGACCAGGGAGCTGTTGTTCGACGCCAAGCGGTTGGGCTTCGGGGATCGCCAGTTGGCGACCTTGCGTGGAACCAGCGAGGACGACATCCGCAAGCAGCGGCAGGCATTCGGCATCAACGCCGTCTATGGGCGCGTCGACACTTGCGCTGCGGAGTTCCCTGCGTTGACGCCCTATCTGTACTCCTGTTTCGAGTCAGAGAGCGAAGCCGAAGTCTCCGATCGCAACAAGGTCATCATTCTCGGCGGTGGCCCCAATCGCATCGGTCAGGGGATCGAGTTCGACTACTGCTGCTGTCATGCCGCGTTTGCGCTGCGCGATCTGGGCATCGAGACCATCATGGTCAACTGCAATCCGGAAACGGTTTCGACCGACTACGATACCTCCGACCGGTTGTACTTCGAGCCCCTCACGCTCGAGGACGTCCTGTCGATCTGCGAAGAAGAAGCCAAGCGCGGACAGCTGCTCGGTGTGATCGTGCAGTTTGGTGGGCAGACGCCCCTCAAGCTCGCCGTGCCTCTGGAACGGCGTGGCATCAAGCTACTCGGCACCTCCGCCGACGCGATCGATCGCGCCGAAGACCGCGAGCGATTCGAGGCACTGCTGACCAAGCTGGATCTGAAACGGCCAGCTGCCGGTATCGCCACGGGCGTCGAAGAGGCCGCGGACATCGCGGACCAGATCGGCTACCCCGTGCTCGTGCGCCCCTCGTACGTGCTCGGTGGGCGAGCCATGACGACATGCTGGAACCGCGACGAATTGCTCGGGTACGCCGAACTCGCCATCGACGCAGCGCGCGAGGCCGGTGCTCAGACGTTGCTGATCGACAAGTTCCTCAAGAACGCGGTCGAGGTGGACGTCGATTGTGTTGCGGACGGCAAGCGTTGTGTAATCGGCGGCGTGATGCAGCACATCGAAGAAGCGGGTGTACATTCGGGGGACTCCACCAGTGTGCTTCCGCCGTTCTCGCTGGACCTGGACATCGTCGCGCGCATCGAGGAGCAGACCCGGGCGATCGCCGTCGAGCTCGGGGTGATCGGGTTGATGAACGTCCAGTTCGCGATCAAGGACCGCGAGGTGTACTTGATTGAAGTCAACCCGCGAGCCTCGCGCACCGTGCCGTTCGTTTCGAAGACGACGGGCAGGCCATTGGCGAAGATTGCCGCCCAAGTGATGGTGGGCAAGACCCTGGACGAACTCGGTGTCTTCGACGGGGCTCTGCCGACTCACGTCGCCACCAAGGAATCCGTTTTTCCGTTCAACAAGTTCCCTGGTGTCGACACGATCCTCGGTCCGGAAATGCGCTCGACGGGTGAAGTCATGGGCATCGCGACCAACGCCGCTCTGGCGTTTGGAAAGAGTCTCATCGCGGCAGGGGCCAAGCTACCGCGTTCCGGAACCGCGTTCATCAGCGTCAACGACGACGACAAGGTGCAAGCGTGCCACGTCGCTCGACGACTGAGAAACCTCGGGTACAGCTTGCTGGCGACGCGTGGGACGGCCCGCGCTTTCGAGCGAGCTCGCATTCCAGCGAAGGTGATACACAAGATGGGCGAGGGCTCGCCTCACTGCGTCGACGCGATTGAGAATGGCGAGGTCCAGCTGGTTTTCAACACTTCCCAGGGCACCCAGGCCATTCGCGACAGCTACGCGATTCGCCGCAGCGCGCTACTCGCCAACATCCCGTACTTCACGACGATGGCCGCTGCATCGGCTGCCATCGACGCGCTGGAAGCGTGGGCCATGTCGGCTGGTGCGGCACCTCAGGTTCGAAGCTTGCAGGAGTGGCACGCGCGCTCGAACAGCACGCTGGACTGAACCGGCGTCCACTGACGAGGCAGGGCTGTTCACCCTGAGCGGGGAGACCGGCGGGGCCTCGTTGTTGCTCGCGACTCAACGGATCACGACGTCGAGGTAGCGCAGCATGCCGCCACCATCTCTGGTGAGCACGAGGCCCGCTGTTGGTCGTAATGAGTGAACGGAGCGAAGCTGCACCGTCAGGGCCCGGTTGTTGGGATCGGCTGTGCCCAGACAATCGCGGTCGTCCGGGCCCAGCGGGGCGTGGGGAAAGAACTCCAGGGGCGTGAGCCCATCTTTGGTCGTGAGGCGAAAGCTGTGGGGCGTCAGCCAAGCGACCTCGTCGATCTCGTCGGCAGCTGGTTTCGGCAGCGTGCCCAACAACGCGTCCAAGTCCGAGATGCGCGTGGCGTTCTGAGCGTCCAAATGTAGCGAGCGATGCTCCACTTCTCTGGCGCAGACGTCGCCACACGACAGCCAACTGGCGTCGACGGCGACGTCCAGCGAATCGACGGTGGTATTGACGACGGCCCGAGCGACCACCGCGAATCGTCCTTCGTAGCCGTAACCGACTGAGCCGCCCAGCCCTGCGAATCGACGCGGGCCGGGATACCGTACTTCGTTGATGCTCAGCGAAGGCGGCGCTTCGAAGCGAACCGTGGTCGCCAGGCCGGTCTCGCCGGGGTTTGTCCAGTAGATGTGCGCTCCCGGCGGCAATGCGAAGCGTGCAGCGAACCAAATGACGGACCCACGTCGCAGATCAGTGGCGTGAGCGTGCAGCGAAAAGTCGATGGAACTCCGCTCCTCGCTGCTGGGCACTGGCGCTGGGCCCAAGGTGTCCGAGTGCGTCGAACGTGCCTCGTCGCGCTGTTCGACCGTTGCGGGCGGCTGTGTGCGCGTGGCCGTTTGTGGGCTCGCAGCACACCCGAACGACCATGCACCTGCTGCAAAAATCACCGAATGCAGTTCACGAAGCGCTGCATGGGGTCGAACGGACATGTCTTTTGTTTCCGCCAGTGTGAAAACTGCCCTAAGCTTGGTGAGCTGTAAATCCGGGTGAGGCAAGGCAGATGAACAATTCGAGTGTGTTCCTGATCGCGTTTTTTACTTCCGTGCTGACCGCAACGGGTACGGTTTGGGTCATCGAGCGAACGAACATTCTGGCGCCCCCGCCGGAGCAACAGGTCGCCGTACCCAACCTCAAGGGCTTGCCCGAAGAGGACGCCATGAACAACCTGCGCGCGGCGGGTTTGGTGATGATCATCGACGGGCGTGAACCGACCGCGGACGCCAAGGTCGGCACCATCATTCGCCAGGCAATGCCTCCTGGGCAGACGGTTCCCAAGGGACAGACGATCGCGGTGACCATCGCTGAAGAGGTGCCGGTAGTTCCGGACGTCACCGGTCAGGGGGTATCCGAGGCGACGTTGATGCTCGAGCAGGCCGGGTACCGCGTCCAGAAGGGCGACCCCGTTGCCGACGACAAGGTGCCTGAGGGCAAGATCGTCAAGCAGGTACCTCCACCCGGCAACCCTTTGGACAAGAACAAGACCGTTCTCATCCACCTGTCGAGCGGAGCCGATCAAGTCGAAACGCCGAAGGTGGTCGGGTTGACGCTGAGCAACGCCAAAGCGCAGATCGAAAAGGTGGGGCTGAAGGTCGGGAAATTGCGTTGGGTCTATGCCGACGAGGCGGGCTACATGGCCGTGCTGAGCCAAGAGCCGAAGGCGGGTGACAAGACCAAGCCGGGAACCGAGGTCACGCTTTCCGTCAACCGCGACTGAACAGCGGCGGTGGGTTTGACGCGTCGCTGGTGACCACCGACCCCAGACTTGGCTCCGGGAGCAAACTGGGCCATCTCCGGGCGACATTGCTAAAGTCCCGGCACAACGATGTCGCCCGTGCTGAGCGAGCCTCAACTGCTGATTGATGTACGCCAGCCCACGCGGGTCGACGGCTACGTCGCCGACGGCGTCTACGCAGCATTCACTGCGCCATACCCCGAGGCCACTGGGCCGAATCAGGATTGTGCTCTAATCGCACCGACTTCGGGCGGCGGCGTCTTGGCCGTCGCGGACGGACTCGGCGGAGCTCCGGCTGGTCATGACGCGTCGCGCTTGGCCGTGGAGCATCTGCGCCGCTGCCTGGTGGCCGACTCGGATCTCCAGGACGCGCGGACTCCCATCCTGGATGCGTTCGAGTCAGCCAACGCCGCCATTCGTGAACTATCGGTGGGCGCGGCGACGACCCTGGCCGTCGTCGAGCTGCGCGACCGGGTCCTGCGCCCCTACCACGTTGGGGATTCGAGCATTCTGGTCTGTGGGTCGCGTGGCAAGGTGAAGTTCCTGAGTCTCTCCCATTCGCCGGTGGGCTACGGGGTGGAGGCGGGGCTGATCGACGCCAACGAAGCGCTGCACCACGAAGAGCTCAACCTCGTCTCCAACACGCTCGGCACTTCGAGCATGCGCATCGAACTCGGCACCCCCTTCGCTCTGGCGGAACAAGACACCGTGTTGCTGGGCACAGACGGCCTGTTCGACAATCTGCACCTTGCCGAGATCATCGACGTGATCCGAGCTGGAGCGCTCGACGCTGCCGCCGACGAACTCGCCCGGCAGGCGACCGCTCGCATGGTCACCCCCAGCGACGACAAACCGTCCAAACCCGACGACCTGACGTTCGTTCTCTACCGGCCGTTGCGGCCTTCCCAGGTCATGCCTTCGAGGTGATCGCGCAGGTGCAGCGCCGAGCGAAAGCGCTTCTGGATTAGCGAACTCTTGAGACCTCGGACGATCTCCTTGATCTCACGTGGTTGGCGCGCGTAGTGCTTCGCTCCGCCGACGCATGCATGGAGGATCTGAACCAGACCGATCACGTCGTCTTGGATCTGCTCGGTCTTCTTGTAGCCGTGTAGGTTGTAGAAATCGACGAGCTTGACGTCGAAGCCCAACCCACGCCGACGCACCAGGACGTTGCCGGTGTGCAGATCGCCGTGGAACTCTCGTTTGGCATGAATGAGCGCCATGCCTTGTGCCAACGCGTGCAGCAGGTGTAGCGCTTCGAAGGGTGTCAGCCGCTTGCCTGGCTGCTGTGCCAGGAATTCGTGAAGCACTTGCTCCTCGGCGTATTCGGAAACGAGGAACGTGACGGGCACCCCACCGACGTGCATGCGTTCTTGCGTGACGTACTGGATGAGGATCGGACAGTCACGGAGCTGATGGAGCTTCTTCGCGTAGTACTTCACGGCGCGGTCGCGCTCGTTTCGGTGGGGATAGAAGAACTTCGCCGCGCGGTCGATGCCCGTCAACAGCTCTCGGATCCGATAGACTTCACCCTCCCAACCGCCGCCGAGCTTCGCGATGACCCTGTACTTGTCGACGAGAATCGTGCCGGGAGTGAAGTCGAACGACAGCAGACGACTGCGGGCGCTGGCCATGAAGACGTGACTCAATAGCAGACGGGCGGGGCACCGGCGATGGCATCGTACCGAGGCGGGGGCTTCGGTTGACCGTGATGAAGATTTCCCGCTCGCATGGGACGGCCCCGCGCAACCGTCCCGACTTGGATCGGGTCGCCACCTCGTCTGAGAGGGAGCGAGCGACGCGGCCGTTGCGTTTCCAACCCGACGCTCGACAGACGCCCGTGGGGCACCGACCCTGTCCGTGGGCGCAGTGGGTGTGACGTGGCGCTCAGGTGTGTGTTCCGGTCGGGGCTTGCGGAAGGACTCCGCCCGGTGTCAGTCGATCGTCTACACGGCACCTGATTTGCTCTCGCGTCAGCGCTACTAACACTGGAATTGCCGCGCCACTTCCCGATGTCGGTGCAACCCGGTATGCCGAGCTGATACGGGCAGCGCGCTCCGCCTGTGCATTCGGCACAATCTGCCGTTAGGGTATTTCGATGAGTCAACCGAAAGACGCCTCGGAGTGCGAGTTGTCCGCCCGCGAGGAGGCAACGGCAACTGACGACAGTGGCTTTCGGCGCGCTCAAAAGACGCTCAGCGACACGGACCGGTCCAGCCTGTCATCGCTGCCGCCCTCCAAGAAGGACTTGGCGACGCTCACCGTCCTCAACGGGCCGGCTCGTGGCGTGATCATCCAGCTCGATCGCCCCAGTCTCGTCATCGGCCGCTCCGCCGACGACGCCGACGTGGTGATCCCCGAGCCGAGCCTCTCCCGCGCCCATGCCCGTATCCGCCGCGTCAAGTGGCCAGCGGGGACCCAGTACATCATCGAAGATCTCGGTAGTACCAACGGCACCTTCGTCGGCCGCTCCCGAATCGAGCGACCGACGCTGCTCGACGACGGGGTTCGAGTTGGCCTCGGGCGGCGAACGTTCCTCCGTTTTGGTGTGCAAGACATGCTCGAGCAGGAGGCGCTGCTGCAAGTGCACCGCTCGGCGTTGCACGACGCGCTCACCGGGGTGAGCAACCGCGGCGTTTTCGAGCAGCGCATGCATTCGGAGATGGCCTACGCTCGACGGCACCGATCACGAGTCACGCTGATCATGGTGGACGTCGACCACTTCAAGCGCTTCAACGACTCTTACGGCCACCAGGCGGGAGATGCGGCGTTGCGGCACGTCGCGTCGGTGATGCAACGGGAGCTTCGTCCCGAGGATCTTCTCGCTCGTTACGGCGGGGAGGAGTTCGCCATCGTGCTTCGCGACGCCTCCACCAGTGAGGCCCAATGGGTGGCGGAGCGCATTCGATCACGCTTGGAGAAGAATGCCGTCTACTGGGGCACGATGGAGCTGCCGATCAGCGCAAGCTTCGGCTTGGCTCACTACGACGGCACTGGTGCGCTGACGTCCGCGGAGCTGGTGTCGGTGGCCGATGGTGCGCTGTACCGAGCCAAGGCGCGCGGTCGCAATTGTTGGGTCGACGCCGGCATCGTCTCGTCCGAGTGAGTTCAGAGCGTGGCATTGCGGTCGATGTGCCCAGCGGAGCAAGGTTGCGGGCAGGACCACCGACTCGAACGCGCCCGTCACTCTGCCGTGGAGGTCGTACTCGCGTGCCAGGCGGGGTTGCTCGCAAATGCCGCAGCGCAAGTGAGCGAACAGAACCAGTACTGCTTGCCGCTGTACTTCAGGTTACCTGCGGCGCTGCGCCGGTCGATGGGCATCTGGCAGACGGGATCGATCGGCGTTTCCGATGCGCCCAGGACCAAGCCCAACGAGTACAGCGCCACCGCGCCAGTGACGTTCTTGAGCAGCACGTCGCCCAGCTCGATGACCGGGATCCCGGCGTCGTTGGCGGCGTCGGCGATGACCTTGGTACCCAGAACCTCTCCGGCGTTTGCTTCCGCCGCGACCCGGGCGGCGAGGTTGACCGTGGCGCCGAACACGTCGTCGTCGCGTTCGACGACCGGACCGTGGTGGAGACCTGCCCGCAACGAGGGTAATCCTGTCGCCCGCACCAAGAGACGTTCGACCAAGGAGACCGCCGAGCGCGCCGTGGGTGATGTTACGAGTACCGCATCGCCGATCGTCTTGACCAGCCGTTCCCCGGGCTGCAGTGTCGCGCGGGTCAGATCGGCAAAGCGCGTAGCAATCTTTGCGGCGTCCTCGTCACCCTGAGTCTCGGTCAGAGCCGTGAAGCCGGCCATGTCCACGAACGCAATGGCTTGGGTTGTCGATGTCGAGCGGCGAGTAGTCATGCTGCGGGGCTTGAATAGATACCGCATTGTACGGATGGAGGCACGGTCAGTTTAACGCGGGGCCGGTACGCAAGTGAGCGAAAGGCGAAGGGTATGACGGGTCAACAGAGTGTGCGCCGGTGTCGTCTGCCCCGCGCGACCACGACTGCGCGCCGAACGCCAAGCGGACGATTGACAACACCGTCCTTGCTAGATTCTCACCTCACCGCTTTCGCGACGGGTCGCCGCGTGCCAGGAAGTCGCGTGGCGAGCTGTTGTCGGGTAAGGTCTTGTCGTGAAGCGCGAGACCCTGGACATCCTCCTGCGCCATCGAGAAGACCAGCGTGACGTCGCTCGCCGTCGTTTGGCCCATTGCGTCGAGCAAACGCGCGAAGCGGCGACCCAGCGAGAGCAGAGCCAGCAGCGCGTATTCGATGAACGTGAGCGGCGTGAGCTGATGCACCAAGAGGCGCATGATCGAGCCTGCTCCGACGGGGTCAGCATCGCCGAGCTGCAACGCGTTCACCTCAGCGCTGACCACTCCCGCGCCCGGGAGCAGTCACTGGCGGTCGCGGCTCAGCGTGCCGCCCAGAGGCTCGTCGCGGCAGCTGACGCCGAACGAGACGCCATGAGTGAACTCGGACGTGCGGAAGCCGAACACCAGGCCGCGCACCAGCTGGCGGAGCGGCGCCGTTCCGAGAGTGCGCGCGCCGCGGAACTGGTCGCCGACGAGGAGGCGCAGCAAACGTGGAGCGCGCGGTCTCGTCGATGAACGGTCGGCGCGGATGCGGCGCGGTCGTGTGGCGGTGGATCGGCGCCGCGGTGGTGGGCGGTGTGCTCGCCTGCTCGGCGCAACAGAAACCGGATGCCGGCTCGCACGGAATCGACACGCCACTGGCCGCCGAGCGGCCACGGGCGGCGCCGTCGCCGAGTACGCCTCAATCAGGGGCAGCGCTCGAACTCGAACACTTTTCACCGCTGCTGTTGTCGGAACGGTTCGGTGAGGCAGCTCGCGCGCGCTTGGAGGAGCGACACGAGGAGGCGCTGTCGCTCTACTTGGCGGCAATCGACGCCGGTCCGTCCGCGCTGCGTCGAGATCCCTTGCACACCCTGCAGCTAGCCCGCCTGCAGGAAGCCGCGGGCAAGCTGACCGACGCGGTGCAGAGCTATGCCGCCGCCGCCCAAAGCGAGTGGGAGTTGAGCGGCTACGCGGCGTACTTTGCCGGCAGGGCGGCGCTCACCGGCGGTGACGCGCGCCGAAGTCTCGAGTGGTTGCAGCGCGTTCCGAGTGACCACGCGTTGCCCGTGAAGTTGCACTCCGGAGAAGCGCACGCCCTGCTCGGCGAGCGGAGATCGGGTATCGAGGATCTGCGTCAGTTTCTGGGGTCGGGTGAGCACCCCAACGGCTGGGTGCGGGCCGCGTTGACGCTGGCGCGATTGCTCAGCCGGGGCGAAGCAGGGAAGCCCGCTCCCGAAGCCGACCGTCTCGAAGCGTTGCGCCTCGTTCGCCGCGTTGCAATCGAAACGGCGGGCAACGACTCGGCGGCGGATGCGGCAGAGTTGGAGCGCGAAGTGCTGGCGGGTCTGACGCCGGAGCAGTTCGCCGCCCATCAACCCCTGAGTGTCGAAGATCAACTGGTGCGATTGCAGGCGTTGTCCGACGCCCGCCGTCATGACGACGTGTTGGTCGCGGCTGACGAATTGCTCGCGAATCTCGGCCGCGAGCGGCGCTTTTCGCAGATGGCCTGTGAGGCTCGAGTGCTTCGCAACAAGGCACTGGCGGCGCGACGCAAATGGGGGGAGGCGGTCGATCACTTCGACGACGTGATCCGTCATTGCGTCGACCCCGACCTGCGCGCTCGCGCGTTGTTCCTCGCCGGGCGCTACGCGTTGAGCGACAAGCGTTACGCTCAGGCAACGCGTCTCTACGCCCAGCTGGAACAGGAAGCACCCGGGCACCGTTTGGCCGACGACGCGCGCTTGGCCGGGGCCCAGGCGTTCTTGGAACTCGGCGACGCGGCGCGCTTCACGAGCATGCTCAGCACCATCGTCGAAGACTATCCGGCTGGTGACTTGGCCTTGGACGGAGCGTTCGAGTTGGCGTTGCGCCAGATCGAAAAAGGCGATTGGTCGGCGGCCGCCAACGTGCTCGGGCGGGGGCTGTCCGTTGCCAAGCGAGCAGACACGACCCGCGAGCACGAGTACGCGGGGCGCGAGCGTTACTTTCTGGCGCGAGCGTGGATCGAGACCGGGGAAGTCGAGCGCGGCCTCGCCGAGTACGCAGCGCTGATCCGAGAGCGGCCGCTCTCATACTACATGCAGCTGGCGTATTCGCGGCTGCGCGCCGAGGATCCCGCGCGCGCCAAGGCTGCCCTCGATGAGGCGTGGGCTGCCACCGAGGCCGAGCCGTTCGCGTTCCAATGGCGCCCGGAGTTCGAAGCGCCTGCGTTTGCGCGAGCCCTCCAGCTGTTGCGGTTGGGTGAGGTCGAGCTTGCGGCCGCCGAAGTGGACGGCATGGGGGCAGCGGGCGAGAAGGCTGCACCGGGCCTGCTGTGGGCCGTCGCGTTGCTCTACGACCGCGCCGGATCTGCTCACTTGTCGCAACAACTGCTGCGTGGCCGCCTCACCGACTGGTTGTCGAGGTGGCCGGCAGGGGACTGGCGCAAGGCTTGGGAGCTGGCGTTTCCGCGCCCGTACCACCCGATCGTTCAGCGCGAGACCGCCAAGCAAGGCGTTCCCGAGGCGCTCGTCTACGGCGTGATGCGCGAAGAGTCGGTGTTCGATCCACGCGCGGTCAGCCACGCCGATGCGTACGGACTGATGCAGCTCATCGAGCCGACTGCACGCCACTTCGGCAAGGCATTGGGAATGAAGGTAACCCGGTCGCGATTGCTGCTCCCTCGGGTCAACATCGCGCTGGGGAGCAAAGTGCTGCGCAGCTACAGCGACAAGTTTCCCGACAACCCGGTGCTGGGGATCCCCGCGTACAACGCCGGCCCGGGGCGCCCGAAGCGTTGGCTCAAGGAGCGCCCAAACCTGCCTTTCGACGTCTGGGTGGAGTTAATCCCCTTCCGGGAGACGCGCCGCTACACGAAGCGAGTGTTGGCGAGCCGCGGGGCTTACACCGTGCTGTACGACGGTCTCGACGGTGATTGGGCGCCCCCGATCGAGCTGCGCCCGCGTGGCGGTTGAGCGCGTTGAGGTCCGTCCAGACCAGCCCCACGGCCGATGACGGCGGTCGTGGGGCGGTTTGTGGCGACGAGCTGTTGCCAGCTTCCGTCAACCACTACAGATCCAGCCCATGGCTCGAGCCCCCAGCGCCGCGAGTTCGAATCCCGAGTCCTCCAGCGTGGCGCCCGTACGCCCCGCCGCTCCGGGAGGCGCTCCCGTCACCGACGTCGTCCACGCTCTCGAGCGGGATCTGGCCCGTCAAGGCGCCCGGCGTTGGGTTCGACGGCTCGCCTGGTTGCTCGCGGTCGCAGCCGTGGTGGTCGGCGTGGCGTTGTACCGGCGTTCGAAGGAACCGCCGCCTCAGGCGCGCTTTCGATCCCAGGCCTTGGAGATCCGCGACGTGGTCGAACAGGTGGAGTCGACAGGAAAACTCAAACCGGTCACCGAGGTGCAAGTTGGAGCGCAGGTATCGGGGCGGGTTGCCGGAGTTCACGTCGACTTCAACAGCCGTGTGAAGAAGGGTGATTTGCTGGCGGAGATCGACTCGCAGCTTTTTGGCTCACAAGTGGGGCAAGTCACCGGCCAACTGCAAGCGGCCAAAGCCAGTCTCCAAAGTGCCACCGCGCGTCGCGCCGCGACGAAAACCGAGCTGACTCGCATGCAGCAATTGGCGCGCGAGGGGCTCGCCACTCAGATCGAGTTGGATCAAGCGCAGAGTGCGGCAGACATCGCAGAAGCGGAGGTGTTGGCGGCCAACGCGACCATCGACGGGCTCAAAGCTCAACTCACCAGTGCGCGAACGACACTCGGTTACACCAAGATCTACTCGCCGATCGACGGAGTGGTGATCACCCGCGCCGTCGAACCCGGACAGACGGTCGCCGCGAGTTTCTCTGCCCCCGTGCTGTTCGTGATTGCCGAGGACTTGGCGCAAATGCAGGTCCTTGCGGACATCGACGAGGCCGACGTCGGCAAGTTGGCTGAAGGAATGGCGGCAAAGGTCACCGTTGATGCGTTCGCTGGTGAACACTTCGAGGGCAAGGTTACCCAGATTCGTTACAGCCCCAACGAGATTCAGGGTGTGGTCACGTACTCGGCGGTCATCGACGTGAGCAACCCCGAGCTGAAGCTCCGCCCGGGGATGACGGCTACCGTCGCGATCACGACGCGGAGGGCGGAAGGTGCGTTGGCCGCACCCAACGCCGCGCTGCGTTTCAAACCGGACGAGAAGGAACGGGGTGAGCTGACGCCGCTCGAGCACCGTCAGGCACGAGTCTATCAGGCCAGCGACGGCCCGCCCGACCAACAGCACCTTTCCGCGACGGTGGTGCGCACGGGGATCACCGACGGCTTGTGGACGGTGATTGAATCCGATGCACTCGACGAGGGCGCGTCGCTGGTCGTCGAGCAGCTCGACAAGGAACGAGAGCGTCGGCGTTTCATGGGCCTGTTCTGAGCCGTCGTCGTGGGAGCACCGGTTGTTCGAGGTACCATGAGCGAAGCGCCGATCATACGCCTTTCGGGCGTCGAGAAGCACTACCACAGCGGGCCCGAAGTGGTCCGTGCGCTGCGCGGTGTCGATCTGAACGTCGAGCGCGGCGAGTTCGTGGCGTTGGTCGGTCCGAGCGGTTCGGGCAAGAGCACGTTGATGAACATCCTCGGCTGCCTCGACAGGCCCAGCGTCGGTCGCTACGAGCTGGCGGAGGTCGACGTCGGAAACCAATCCGCCGACAGTCGCGCTCTGGTTCGCAACCGACTCATCGGCTTCGTGTTTCAAGGGTTCAACCTGCTCAGTCGGACCACGGCGCTCGAGAACGTCGAGTTGCCGTTGTTGTACCGCGGTAGCCCGAGCACGGAGCGGCGTCGTGCCGCGTTGCAGGCGCTGGCCGACGTCGGTCTGCTCGAGCGCGCCGGACATACGCCGAACCAGCTGTCAGGTGGTCAGCAACAGCGGGTTGCTATCGCGCGCGCGTTGGTTACGCGCCCCCCGCTACTGCTCGCCGACGAACCGACGGGCAATCTCGATACGGCCACGAGCTACGAGCTGATGGCATTGCTCCAAGACTTGGTGCGCGAGCAGGGGATCACCCTGATCTTGGTCACCCACGAACCGGACATCGCAGCCTGCGCAGGGCGCGTGGTGTCTGTTCGGGACGGCCTGATCGAAAGTGACGAACGTCACGTCGCCAACGACGCCCACGCGTTGCTCCGGTCACTGAGGAACGTCGGCACGTGACGGCCTTGTGGGCAGCGATTCGCCTGGCGGTGCAGGCGTTGGTTGCCCAGCGTTTACGGAGCGTGTTGACGTCGCTCGGTATACTGATCGGCATCGCCGCGGTCGTCATCGTGGTGTCCCTGGGCGAGGGCGCAAGAGAGCGAGTCGGCTCGCAACTGCAGAGTCTCGGAGAGAATCTGATCTACATCTTCCCCGAGCCGACTGCGAAGAGCGGCGCCCGCTCCGTGTTCGAAGGGCCGGGTGGCCTCACCCTCGGCGATGCGGAAGCGTTGCGCGCCGAGGCCTCGGCCCTGTCGGCCGTGACCGTCTACTCGTCGGTGCGGCTTCCCGTGCAAAGCAGCTTCGCCAACGAGCAGGTGGACATCGTCGGGGGCGACGAGTCCTACTTGCAGGTTCGAGGTTATCGACTGGCATCGGGACGCGATTTGACGCCGGCGGACTTGGCAAACAAGACCAAGGTCGTTTTGATCGGGCAAACCGTTCAACAGAAACTGTTCGGCGAGATCGATCCCGTGGGGCACCGCGTGCGCATTGGCCGCCACAGCTACTTGGTCGTCGGCTTGCTTCAAACCAAGGGGCAGTCGCCGTTCGGCGTCGATCAGGACGACCGGATGGTGATGCCAATCAGCAGTTGGTTTGCGCGCATTTCGCCGAACCCTATCCAGCGCGTGCAAATCATCATGGGTCAGGCCAAGCAGGATGCGTTGGTCGAGCAGGCCGAAACTCAGGTTCGAGACATCATGCGCCAGCGGCATGCCATTGGCGAGGGCGAAGACCCCGACTTTCAGATCCGCACCCAGAAGCAGTTTCAAGACACGCAAAACCAAATTGCCGAGGTGATCTCCTTGCTGCTACTCAGCGTCGCGGGCATTGCGCTGTTCGTTGGCGGAGTGGGAGTGATGAACATCATGCTCGTCAGCGTGAACGAACGAAAGCGCGAGATCGGCGTGCGGATGGCCATCGGTGCGCGCGCGGCCGACATACGCATGCAGTTTCTGGTCGAGGCGATCGCGTTGACTCTCTTGGGGGGAATCCTCGGGTTGCTCCTCGCCGGTGCGGTCGTGTTGTCCCTGCAAGGACTGTTTGCCGGCGTGTTGAGGTTCAACGTGATGAGCGTCGGTGTCGCGCTCGCGACGAGCTTGATCACTGGCGTGACATTTGGCTTCTTGCCGGCGCACCGTGCTGCTCAACTCGACCCCATCGAGGCGTTGCGTCATGAGTGAACCGGTCGGCTTGCGTTGGTTCGGTCAGCTCGCAAATGCGGTCTTCATGGCGTTCGCGGCGTTGGCGCGCTGGCCCCTGCGTGCGGCATTGACGGCCTTCGGGATCCTGATCGGCGTTGCTGCTGTCACGATCACGGTGTCGTTGGGCGAAGGCACTCGAGCGAAGGTCGCACAACAAGTCGACAAGCTGGGCTCCAACGCTTTGATGATCCAGGCCTCGTCCCGGGTCAGTAGCGGTGCGGTGACCTCTGACGACCTCGCATTGCTGTCGGAAGGGGACGCGGAGGCCATTGGGCGTGGCATCGCGGAAGTCAGTCACGTCGCACCGGTGCTGATGAGTCGAGAACAGATCGTGTTTGCGACAGGCAACGTCGACGCCGAAGTGATGGGCACCACCCTGGGGTTCTTTCCGATCCGCAACTGGGCGACGCTCGCGGGGACGCTGTGGGATGAGCAGGCGCAGAACACCGGCAGCAGAGTCTGCGTGATCGGCCAGACAGTACGAGAGGAACTCTTCGGAGACGCTGATCCCGTCGGGCGGGTGGTTCGAATCGGCCGTCACCCGTTCACGATCATCGGGTTGCTCGAGCCCAAGGGACAAGACGCTTTTGGTCGGGATGAAGATGCTCGAGTCCTGATGCCGATCAAGACGGCACGCTCCAAACTCCGACCGGCGGCCTTCGGGCAGGTCGACACACTGCTGGTCAGCGCGCGATCTGCCGACGAGTCGGAACGCGCCAAGCGGGCGGTCAGCCAGCTTCTACGTCAACGGCATGGACTGGCCGAAGGGGTCGAAAACGATTTTCGAATTCGTTCGCAGGAGGAGTTTCGCGAGGTTCAGGGCAGGATCCTCGGCGTGCTCAACACGTTGCTGGTGTCGATCGCGCTCGTCAGCCTAGTCGTCGGTGGAGTGGGGATCATGAACATCCTGTTGGTGTCGGTCAGCGAACGCACGCGCGAGATCGGGATCCGCATGGCCATTGGCGCTCGACGCAACGACATCTTGTTGCAATTCCTCGTCGAAGCGCTGGTTCTGAGCGTCCTGGGGGGAGCCCTAGGGGCTCTGGTGGCCGTGGTTGGCGTCTCGTTGCTCGGTCCCGTGCTGCAATTGCCGATGCGCGTCTCGCCGCGGGCGTTGGTCACGGCGCTTGGCGTCAGCAGCGCGATCGGCATCGCCTTTGGCTTTCTGCCGGCCCGTCGCGCTGCGGGGCTCGATCCCATTGAAGCTTTACGCTCCGAGTGATGGGCGTAACTTCGCGGGATTTCGCTTTGCTCGTCGGGCCACAGTGGACCGAAACCGCCCTTGCGTCGATGTGATCGAAGTCCAGTTGAACTTCATTTCCAACAAGCCCCGTTGCAGGTTGGAAAAGTGGTCATCGGCGTTCTTACGAACCTGCGGCAAACTTCCGCGGTTAACGCCTGTGGTGTCGAGAAAAGCTACGAGGTGTCCGATTCATCGACTGCGTTGACTAAGTACGCGCACTCTACGGTTTGTCGGTGCGTGCTCGCCGCGTGCGTCACCCGATGACCTGGCGAACGATGCGAGTCGTTCGCGGATAACGACCCGAGGGCACCGACCGCCCGAAAGAAGAGAGTGAGAAGATGAACGTCACCACACCGAAATTTGCCTGGTTGCTCGTATTGATTGGCTGGGCCGCTGCCTGCAGTGGCGAGTCCGGCGAAAGTAGTTCCGAGACGATGCCCTCGGTCACCACGACTCCCAGCACGACCGTTCCCGCGGCAAGCGGCACCCCGTCCGGCGTCCCCTCCGGCGTGGCTCCGACTCCCACGCCCGGCCCGGTGCAGACGAACCCCGCCGGTCAGCCATCGCAGCAGACGCCAGCCATTCCCACCGTGTCGACGCCGAGGCCGACCACACCGACGACGGTTCAAACGACGCCGCCCGGCGGGCCTGACGCCACGCAGCCCACGCCATCGGCGACGCTACCCGCGCCGGACGCGACGACACCCACGCCTGATGGTACTGGAGACATGCCCGGGCCGGATGCCACGTCGCCGATGGATCCGGGGCCGGACCTCCCGACCGAACCGGTCGAGATGCTCAGCGAAGCCGTCCAGTTCTACATGGACTTCTGCGCGCGCTGCCACGGCGATTCGGGAGAAGGGGTTGATGAGAAGGGACCGGCGATCGAACACCCGGTGCGCGAGTTTGGTGAATACCTCGTGCGCAACGGTCGCAGCCACGAAGACTACATGGAGGACATGCCGGCGATGGACGAAAACGTCGTGTCCACCGAGCTGCTCAACGAGATTTGGGACTACCTCGACGAACCCGAAAAGCCGACGGACGGCGAGGGGTTGTACGTCGACTATTGCAAGAACTGCCACGGCGATGATGGCAATGCGGTGCCCAACCACGGCATTGGCGGGGCGATGAAAGCCACTGCATCGGAGTACATCATGAACGCGCGCCGAGGTCACCACGGCGGAGAATTCGACAACCGTGGCGGGTACATGCCGGCGTATGACGAGCAGACCCTTTCGGATGACGAGCTGACCCTGATCGCCGAGTACGTCGCGTCTTTGTGAGCGCAATGGTGCGCCGCCGTGCTGCTTGCTGCGCCTGAACGACAGACAGGCGGCCGGCAGCACGAGGCCCGACGCTCTGGGGCTCTACGTCCAGGGGGCGTCGCCCTGGGCGCGCTCGTCGCCCTGCGAACGGAGCGTGGTTCATGGCGTTCGCGCCGGCCGTCGCCGCGCGGTCTACCACGTGACGATTGTTCGCGAGCGCTGAGCCCGCCTATACTCGTGCGCTGTTCTTCCCGACTGAAACGCGCCACCCGCGGCAGTCGGAATACGTCGCCTCGAGAAGGGAATCAGTCATGGATAGCCGCCTCACCCGCCACCAGACGCCGACCGGTTTTCGTTGGGCACACGATGGGGAGTTTCTCGCCCCGGCGGTCGACCTCGCACAGTTGATGCAGATCCCTCGAGCCCGCCTGAGCGAAACCCTGTCCAGTTTCGGTCGCGGGGAAGCGGCGAGCGGGCCACGGTGCGCCCCAGTCGATGCTCAGCAGGAGGTGTGGGCAAGCGGCGTTACCTACCTGCGCAGCCGCGAAGCGCGCGAAGCGGAGTCGAACGCAGCAGATGTCTACGAGCGAGTGTACAGCGCGGCGCGTCCTGAGCTGTTCTTCAAAGCGACCGGGTTTCGTGTCGTCGGACCAGGCCAACCCATCCGTCTTCGCGCCGACTCCAAGTGGAACGTCCCGGAGCCCGAGCTGACGTTGGTCGTCAATGCGCACGACGAAATCGTCGGGTTTACGATTGGAGATGACGTTTCGTCTCGCGACATCGAGGGCGACAACCCGCTCTATCTGCCCCAGGCCAAAGTGTTCGACGGCTCCTGTGCCCTCGGTCCGGAGATCGTCCTGTGTACGGAGCAGGAGCTACGCGACTTGCCGATCGAACTGCGCATCCTGCGCAGTTCGGTGTGTGTGTTCGAAGGACAGACCAGTACCGCACGCATCAAGCGAGAGATGAGCGAACTCGTCGGGTACCTGACCCGCGAGCTGAGCTTCCCCTACGGGGTGTTTCTGATGACGGGAACCGGTATCGTGCCCCCCGACGACTTCACGCTCGAGGCGGGGGACGACATCGTGATCCGTATCGGTCCGCTGCAATTGGAGACACCGGTCGCCGGGGTGAATGCATGACGCTCCAGGACGTATTGATCGAAGGGCGTTGGCAGCCATCGCGGCAGCCCGTGGACACTTTCGTCGCCGTAAACCCACGCACCACAATGCCGCTTTCGCAACGATTTCCGGTGTCGAGCGATGACGAAGTGCGTCGAGCGGTTGCCGCCGCGTCCGAGGGGGCATCGGCTCTGGCGAGCAGCGACGGGACACGATTGGCGAGCTTCCTCGAACGCGTCGCGGGCAACCTCGAAGCGCGCGCGTCGGCTCTGGTCGAAGCTGCGGCGCTCGAAACGGGACTCCCCGCGGCTCCGCGGCTCCGCGACGTGGAGCTGCCGCGAACGACCGGCCAGCTACGACAGGCGGCCGATGCCGCGAGACGCCGCACCTGGCAGCGCATCGTGATCGATACCCAGGCCAATCTGCGCACACGGCTCGAACCACTCGGCCCTGTCGTCGTCTTTGGTCCAAACAACTTCCCGTTTGCGTTCAACGCTGCCACGGGCGGCGACTTCGCGGCGGCGATAGCCGCCGGCAACCCCGTGATTGCAAAGGCGCACCCCAGTCACCCGGAGACGACGCGCCTACTGGCTCAGGCCGTCTTCGACGCCGTCGTCGCGGAAGGATTACCCCCAGCGACCTTTCAGATGCTGTATCACATGCGCGAAGAGACTGGGTTGGCGTTGGTGGCTCATCCGGCGATCGGAGCATCGGCGTTCACCGGCGGAAAGCCCGCGGGGCTGAAACTCAAGGCCGCTGCCGACGCGGCGGGCAAGCCGATCTACCTCGAGCTGTCGAGCATCAATCCCGTGTTCATCTTACCCGGCGCGCTCGAGGAGCGAGGGGAGGCCATCGCGGGTGAGCTTGCCGGTTCTTGTACGCTCGGCGTCGGGCAGTTCTGCACCAATCCAGGGCTCTCGGTAGTGGTCGCTGACGAGGCGGCGGACCGCTTCGCTGCTGCGCTGGGGCAGCACTTGACGACCGCCGGAGTCGGTGTGTTGTTCGGCGAAGCGGTGCTGCGCAATCTCGACACGTCGGTGAGGACACTCGTCGACGCCGGTGCGCAGTTGTCCGTTGGTGGTCAGGTGCGTCGCGAGAATGCGTTCAGCTACGACAACACGCTGCTCATCGTGCCCGCGAAGCGGTTCCTCGAACGGTCGGAGTCATTGCAGACCGAGGCGTTCGGCCCGGTGCACTTGCACGTCGTGGCGGACGACGAGGCGCAGCTGCTGGGCGTCGCTTCGGCTTTGGAGGGCAACCTCACCGGGTCGGTTTACAGCGCCAGTGACGAAACGGATGATGCGTTG
The DNA here is from genome assembly GCA_003235365.1 of Deltaproteobacteria bacterium. Classification (GTDB taxonomy): domain Bacteria; phylum Myxococcota_A; class Polyangia; order Polyangiales; family Polyangiaceae; genus SZUA-265. The sequence goes on along the minus strand of QJWJ01000114.1, from coordinate 46,645 downwards.
TACGAGCGGGTCGCCGCCTTGCTGCGTCCCAGGGTGGGGCGCCTGCTCAACGACAAGATGCCGACGGGCGTTGCGGTTTCGCCGGCCATGCACCACGGGGGACCTCACCCGTCGACCGGTCATCCCGGGTTTACATCGGTGGGGCTGCCCGCGGCGATGGACAGATTCGTTGCTCGACGTTGCTACGATGGGGTGCGGTCCCATCGCCTACCCCCCGAGTTGCGTGACGACTACGCGGGGACGCCGCTGTGGCGAAGCATCGACGGCGTATTGAAACTCGGTACGTAACGCTCCGCCCCAGAGCCCAGCGAAACGGTAGAGCACGGGCCGTGTCGCGGCGAACCCTGGGCCTTTCGAAGGGGCCGCGTGGTAGGCCTCAGCTCAAACCAGCTGCCGAGCGAAACGCTGCCCATAGGGCCGTGACGCTGTCGAAGCGTTGGTCTGGGTCAATCGCCAGCGCCCCCTGCACCCAGTCGTCGAGCTCGATTGGGAGGTCTCTGCGGATCTCGTGCAAGCTCGGGCGCGGCCGATGCGGGACGTCACGCATCAGCTGTAGCATCGTTCCCTCGAAGGGTGGTCGACCCGCCAGCGCACGGAAGATCAACACGCCCAAGGCGTAGACGTCGATCTTCTTGGTGAGCTGGGCTTGTTGGACCTTCCAGCACTCGGGAGCAAGGTAGGTGGGAGACCCGGCGATTTGTCCGATGGCCGTCATCGCGCGCAGGCGTTCGAACTTCGCGAATCCGAAGTCGATGAGTCGAACGCTCCCGTCGCTGAGCACGAAGACGTTGCTGGGTTTCAAGTCGCGGTGCACGATGCCGTTGACGTGGGCCACCTCCAACGTCCTGACGATCGGCTCCAGCAGTGGGACGAGATCCTTGGGCGTCAGTGTCACGCCTTGCTCTTCGGCGAGGCACAGCCGGTCTTCGAGTGGCGTGCCGTCCAACCATTCCATGATCAGGCACAGGGCGCCATCCCGGGTCCACTTTTGATCGTAGACGCGCACGGCGGCCGTGTTGCTGAGAATGGTCAGTGCTTTGGCCTCTCGCAGCATGCGCTCCCGCCAGTGCGTGTCGTGGGCGAACTGACTCTGCAACACCTTGCACGCAACGAAGTCGCCTTGTCGCTTGTCCCGAGCGCGGTAAACGTTGCCCTGTCCGCCCGACGCGACGAGTTCGAGCAACTCGTAGCGTTCCCCCACCACCTGGCCGCAGCGTGCCTCGGGCGTCTTCGGCGCGTTCATGGCTCAGCGAGCCTACACGCGCGGTGCCCATGACGCCACGCGGGCTGTCGCGGCATGTCGCGGCGGTGATTCGGGCGGCCCAACGCCCGAGGTCCGTTCGACGTCTACGCGTCTCCGACGCGATGGGGCGTCGGAGACGAGGCGTCGATTATTGCTCAGAATTCGAACTTGCCGGCGGAGCCCAGGTCCTTGAATGCCTCAACGAGACGGTCGGCCATCCCCTTCTCGCCCAGGTGCAACCAACCGCGTGGGTCGATGTACTTCTTGTTCGGGGCATCGGGGCCTTCTGGATTACCCAGTTGCGACTTGAGGTAGGCGTCGCGCTCGTCCATGTAGCTCTTGATCGGATGCAGGAACGCCCACTGGGTGTCCGTGTCGATGTTCATCTTGATCACGCCGTAGGAGACGGCTTCCTTGATCTCCTCCTTGCTCGAACCCGAGCCGCCGTGAAACACGAAGTTGACGGGCTTGTCGCCGGTGTTGCGCTGCTTCTTGATCTCGACCTGTGAGTTTTTCAGGATTACCGGCGTCAGCTTCACGTTGCCGGGCTTGTACACGCCGTGTGTGTTTCCGAACGATGCGGCGATGGTGAAGTTGCCGGCTGCGGACAGCTTGTCGTAGGATGCGAGGACTTCGGAAGGTTGCGTGTAGAGCTTCGAGTTGTCGATGTCGGTGTTGTCCACGCCGTCCTCTTCACCGCCGGTTACGCCGAGCTCGATTTCGATCAACATGTCGATCTTGTTCATGCGCGACAGATACTTGGCGCAGATCTCCAGGTTCTCGTCGAGCGGTTCTTCCGACAAATCAAGCATGTGCGAACTGAACAGCGGCTGCTTGTGCAGCTCGTAGTAGCGTTCTCCTGCGTCCAGCAGCCCGTCGATCCACGGCAGTAGCTTCTTGGCGGCGTGGTCCGTGTGCAGAATGACCGGAACACCGTAAGCTTCGGCCATCAAACGCACGTGATGTGCGCCGGCGACACCCCCGGCGATGGCCGCCTTTTGACCGTCGTTGGGCAGGAACTTGCCTGCGTAGAACGAGGCTCCGCCGTGCGAGAGCTGCACGATGATGGGCGCTTTCGCTTCGCGAGCAGCCGCGAGGGCAGCGTTGGCGCTGTGCGACCCGATCACGTTGACCGCGGGGAGGGCACACTCGTTCTCGCGGCAGTAGTCGAACAGCTCCACCAGTGCTTTTCCAGTGATGACTCCGGGCTTCAGTTTCAACGCGGTCATGGCAACTCTTCTCTTCTCGAGGTTCTCGGGGAATAGGTGAAGGCCAGCGCACGAACTTCTTGCAGTTTTGGCGCGGCAGGATTGAGCTAGCGCCTGTAGCACGACTCGGTGTTACACGGCGAGTAATGTCAGCTTGCCACAACTTCCCTTGCGACTCTCTTTCCAGAGCGTTTCACAACGGCGAGCGTAGACCGTGTCGACCCGCCGGTGGCGCCTTGCAGATTGATCGCTCAGCCGATTCGCGGGGTTATCAGCGCTGGGAGGCAGTGGATCGCGGGTCGGGCCGCTGCGCTCCGAGCGTGGGTCGCGGCTCCGCATGCGCGAACCGCTGCAATCGGCCCTGCGTGAGGCGCCCCGGGGGCGATTGGACGCGCGCGTCCGGCTCTGTCGAAGGGGGCCACGTGAAGGCTCGCCGCGCGTGGAGTCACACCGCGCGGCACGAGCGAAGCCACTTCCGTCGTCGTGTGGGCACACCTCGCGCGTCAGAGGCGCAAGGACAACGACAAGCCCGCCGAGACGGTGTTGCCTCCCGCGGTGTCGTCAGGGTCCGGTGTGTTGGGCAGGCGGCGCGTGGGCAAGATGCCCAACTGAGCGTGAGCGTCGATGGACATCAGGTGGTGCCCTCGCCACTGGGAGCGACCGTCGGATGCACCGGAGGGCGGATCCGTGGCGGGGTAATCGACGGGTAGCAGGCTCACGCCGACGCCTAGCGAGACGGTGTGGCGATCGGCGTCGACCAGTTGGGGTGCACTCGATCGAACGACGGGACTGCGCTCGAATACGTAGCCCGCCCGAATGGCCCAGGCGCCGAATCGCCGTTCTGCCGGGCGCCACTCGGCACCGACTCGCGGAACGAACCGATCGCTCAACCGCGCGGAGGTCAACCGAGTCGGCGGCGGCAGCTCGGGCAAGGTGTACGTCAGCCCTGGCGGAAGTCGTGCGGTGAGTTCACTGCTGGTGGCGCTCAGTGGGCTGGGATACTCGGACCAGTCGACCCACGACAGATCGAGATGCACGTCGACATCGGCGTCGACCCCGACCCGACCGCCTACCGTCAACTGGCGTGGAACGAAGGACTGAACCGTCTCCGATGTCAGCGCGTAGGCTATCGGGATACGCAGGGCGGGTGCGAGTTGGACGTCGCCCTCGATGTTCGAGTCGACGTCCAACACCACGCTGCCTTCGCCACGGTACGACACACCGAGGTCTACTCGGGGCGACGGGGAAAACGTCGCCCCGAAACACGGGTAGCGCACGCTCGTCAGGCGGGCTTCGACGCCGTGGTTCAGCTGCGAATCGTACTCGTCAGTGTCTCCAAACGGCTGCACCGCGGTGCCGGTGATTTGGAGCTGCCCGCGAGTGGAGGCCAGGAACGTGAACCCGCCGCCGATGGCCAACCAGGGCAAAGGCCGAACCGCGAGAGCCGCGCTGAGGTAGATCTGCTCCGGGCGCGTGTCGTAGAGAAACCAGCGTTGGTCTTCCTCGGCGAACGTGACGACGCGTGAGAGCGTGTCGCCTGCGATCTGGCCGGACAACCCAAAGGCCAGCGGGAGGTCGAACAGGGTGCCGGGCACGAGCAGCCCGACTTGCCACGCATCGATGCTCGGCAGCCGTGCTGGCTCGTCCGAGAGTGACAGGTTGGGCGCTAGGTGCACGTAGCCGCCGCTGACCGACGTGTGCTTCGCCAACGCCAACCCCGAGACGTTGTAGTAGGTTGCACTCGGGTCTGTGACGCGAGCAGTGACAGCTCCGCCCATCGCCGTAGAGCGACTGCCGAGGCCGAAGCTGTCGACCGGGTTGGCCATCGCAGAGCGCTCGCCGAGCAACAGTGCGACGACGGTAGCGATATGGGGCAGACCCTTCACGAACCTTCTGTCGTCGGGCAACATCAGAACGTCACCTCCGCGTCGAAAGCGATGGACCAGACGTTGCCGCTCGTGCGTACCGTGGTGGGGGTCGTTGGGTGTTCGCGTTCGACCAGCACGTGGTATTGGGCGGCGATCCCCAACGCCACGCTCGCTGGTGCATTGCCCAGGTCCAGTCCGTAGCCGGCAGTCAGCGCATGCCTCGGGTTGTCGAACACGCGCAGGTCGCTCGACGCCGCCGGTAGCGGGCTGGGTTCGTAGAAGTATCCGGCGCGGATCAACGCTGTCGCGCCCGGAAGTTTCACCGCTCGTTCCAGGGCGACTCGCGGAACCCAGATATCGCGTAGACCGAGGCTTCTCGATGATGGCGCGTCGCAGTCCGGGCGTTGTGCCGGACAGCGTACCGTTGCGCCGGCGAAGCCATCGATGTTCGACCAGCGCTTGTAGGCGAGACCGAAGGCCGCCGTCCACGATTCGGTGCGGTAGCTTGCCTCCGCAACCAGTTGTGCCGGATCGACCTGGGCGAGACCGACCACGTTCAGGTCCGGGATGACGAGCGAGCCCAGGTCGTTGACGGTGACGACCATGTCGAAGTCCGACCGCAATTCCGAATGCCAAACGAGCGCGGCGCTCAGCTCGTCGGTGGGCGAATAGGCGACGCCAACCAACGGCGCCTGTGTCAAGACCAACTGGTCGTCGGTCAGGCTGCGCGCCGTGCCGTCCCCGCCGGCGTCCAGTGCCACGCTCCCTTCGAGACTGGCCAGCAGCATGGTGCCAACTCCCACCGTCAACTCCGAACTGAGCCGGGCTCCTACGCCCAAATTGAACGAAAGGGACTCGGCCCGGCTGCTCACCAGGGGGAAGCGCGGCTGGGTCGGCGCGGCGATGTCGACGCGCGCGATCGTCGAGCCCGGCGTCGATACGCCCAGGCCGAGCACCAGGCGATCTTCCACGGGAGCGGGGAGCGGCAGCGGCGCGGTCACGCCGAATACCAGTGCCTCGGTGTCATCGTCGAGCGACTGGAAGGGGGCTTGGTCAGGTGTCGCCCAGGTCGCGTCCAACGACATTAGCGTCGATGCAGCGCCGAGGGCGAGCCGTCGCTGCGGCGTCCGGGACAACATTGCCGGGTTGAGGTAGGTGGCGGCAAACCCGGTTTCGTGACTTGCCCCGGTTGCGGCCATGCCTTGGCTGCGTGAACCCAGGCCGAAAAGGTCCGAAGGGGAGGCCTCCGCCGTCCAGGCCGTGGTGAGCGCCACAAAGCAGCCGCACCAGGCGGCGGACCACGCCGAAATGCAACGACGTCGGGGTCGCGTTCCAGGTTGCCCGACAATCGTGCTCGCCCATTTGGAGCACCGATCAGCTTGCCACGACACGGAATCGCCCCGAAAAGTCGCCCTGAGATCGGCGATCGCGCTCTTCGGGGCCACCGTCGGCTCCCGTTGCGCGCTGCTCGGTGCGCCAGAGGTTTGATTCGTCGCAGCAATCAACCTGATTGCCGCTCTAGCGGCCTCGGGCGTACAATCCGTTGCCGTGGCGGCCATCGAGTAGCGCGGGGGGGCCGTTGCAGCTTGCCTGTTTCGACTCCACCTACACAAATTCATCGTTTCGCGCCCACACCAACCAACACCGAGAAGTCCGACCGCGTGCGGACCTCGAACGACCGACGTGGTGGCGTCTGGGGATCGGTTACTACCATCAACCTGGCCCGGGGCGCGAGTCCAGCGTTGGTCGATGTCTTACATCGTATCCCGCCAATCGCCCCGCTCGGGGCCATTGGTGCTCTGCCCCGAGGAGTGATAAGACGCACGAGTGCACCGTTTGAGCGAAGACCATGGCGTGCCGACCATCCTGCGAGCTGTGTCGTTTCTGGTCGCGCGTATGCAGGCGCACGAGCTGGCACCGCCGATCGTCGACGAGCTGTTGTACGTCCGTGACGAATTGGTGGCCGCCCAGCAAAACTACGAAGCGACGCGCACCCAGCGCTTGGCGGCGACGGCGGAGATCGCCTATCGCGACGAACTCGTCGATCGAGCCGTCACCCACCTCGCCGATGCTGCGCTGCAGGCGTGTGACGGTCGCCGCGACGCGCCCCTGTTCAAGTTCTTGTTTCCAATCGATCTCAACGTGGCGATCGCTTCGACTGCGGGTCATCGACAGAATGAGTTCGTGCGCGGGCTGATCGGACGCCTGGAGGAGGACCCGCGCTGCCAACCACTGGTGGAGTTGACCGCGGAGGTCAAAGCGAGACAAACGGAACTGGAGGGGGCTCTCGCGCGCCGTGAGGCGTGCTTCGAGCCGGAGTCGCGTGCCGTTGCGCGGCGCAACGAGGCCATCGAGGCAGCGTGTCGCGGTTACAATCGTTGTCACGCGCGCCTGCAGTTGTGCCGCGTCGATCCCTTGCTGATCGAGTCCCTGTACCCGGTGCTGACCCACCACCCAACGGTGGACCCCGAGGGGTTCGAGACGTGACTGACGGGAGGAAGACTCCCGATCGCGCCGACGTCACGAACGAAACCATCGATCCGCGGCTGTTGCGTCGCCCCCCGAAACGGTCTCTGCCGTTGGCACCTCTAGCTCCAGCGGCGCGTCGCGACTTACCGCTCGAAGCGACGGCGCGTGTCAAGGATCAGCGGACGCGCCCGATCTACGCCGTGTGGGAGATCACGCTTGCGTGTGATTTGGCTTGTCGCCACTGTGGATCGCGTGCGGGGCGCTCGAGACCCAGCGAATTGAGCACGGAACAATGCTTCGATCTTGCCCGACAAATGGCCGAGCTGGGGATCAAGGAAGTGACGCTCATCGGAGGCGAAGCCTACCTCCGTGAGGATTGGACGCAGATTGTCGGGGAAGTGCGCCGGTTGGGCATGGACTGTACGATGACCACGGGCGGGCGCGGAGTTACTCCAGAACGCGCACGGCAGGCGAAAGCGGCCGGCCTCATGAGCGTCAGCGTGTCGATCGATGGCTTGCGGGAGGCACACGACCGGCTGCGCGGCGTCGAAGGGTCCTACGACGCTGCACTGGCTGCGCTGAAGAACCTGCGCACCTCGGGCATTCCCGTTTCGGTCAATACCCAGATCAACCGTTGGACGTACACCGCCCTTCCGCCGTTGCTCGACGTGCTGGTCGCCCACGGGGCCCACGGCTGGCAATTGCAATTGACGGTGCCGATGGGCCGCGCCGCGGACCAACCAGACGTGATGTTGCAGCCCTACGAGTTGCTCACGGTGTTCCCCCTGCTCGCCGACCTCGTGCCGCGAGCCCGCGCCGGCAAGGTCAGGATCTACCCGGGAAACAACGTGGGCTACTTCGGACCCCACGAACGGCTGCTGCGCCAGCACGTCCCCGGCGGGCACTCCGGGTCGTGCGGGGCTGGGCGGGCCACGTTGGGCATCGAGGCCGATGGAACGTTGAAAGGATGCCCGTCCCTGCAAACCGAAGATTGGGCAGGGGGAAACATTCTCGATTCCTCGCTGCGCGACGTTTGGGAGCGCTCGGCGCGGCTGCGCTACACCCGCGACAGAACCGTGGAGGATCTTTGGGGGTATTGTCGTACCTGCTATTACGCCAACGAGTGTCGAGCCGGGTGCACGTGGATGGGGCACAGCCTTTTCGGCAGGCCGGGAAATAACCCCTACTGTCATCATCGGGCCCTGGAAATGCAGCGAGCTGGTAAACGAGAACGTGTCGTTCTCAGTGAAACTGCCCCCGGGTTGCCTTTCGACCGCGGTAGGTTCGACTTGATCGAAGAGCCCATACCTCCAAACGCTCAGGAGCCTGCATCGCCATGACCCGCCTCACGCCTTGTCCTCAATGCCAACGTCACTTGCGCGCGGCCGAGACCGTCTGCCCATTTTGCGAGCAAGCGTTGCCTTCGGGATTTGGCGAGGCGGTGGAGCCGATGCCCACGTTGAGCGGGTTGAAACGCGCCAGTTTGTTCGCGCTGGGGGACCGCAGCAATCGCGAGGCGGCCCAGCGTGAGGGCGTCGGCTCCGCGGGCGTCCCCTCTGCGAACGAAGCGATTGCCAGGGCGGGGCGTCGCACCACGGCGGTGTTGCTCGGTTCCGTGCTGGGCGCGTCCTTGGCCGCGGCGGCGTGCGGCAGCGATGATGATTCGAGTTCGGACGTGATGCAGAAGCAGGGTGGGGAGCAATCAGCTCAACCGACGGCGTCTAACCCGCAGTCGGGGAGTGAATCGCCGACGACACCGGGGCCCGCCGGGCCCGGCACTGCTTCCAGTGACGGACGACCCGAACCCAGCAGCGTCAGCCCCTCCGAGGGCACCGTACCCGGTTCCGCTGAGCCGACGCAGCCGGAGACGTCGGCGCGTCCGACGAAGCCTCGACCAGACGCGACCGATCCAGGCGGCGACTTGGGGCCAGGTGACGTGCCCACAGCCGTGGCCTTGTACGGTGCCGTCATCGCTCCGATCGACGAAGGTGACGGAGCCGGCGGCGCGGGAGGGATGGGCAACGATGGCCTGGATGCAGGGGCGACCGACACCACTGGCGGTCAAGCGGGGATCGACCCGGAGCCGCCGCAGATCCAGCCGTTGTACGGGGCTCCGGCGTTTTCCGAGAAGGACTGACTCCTTGCGGCGCAAGCGGGCGACCGAGCTATCGCACGTAGCGGAACGTCAAGCTCACACGTTCACCTTCGACCTTGCGGCGCGGGGGCAGGCGGTGGACTAGCGTGTGCTGAACCGAACCATGCATGAGCAGGAGGTCGCCGTGGGAGAGCGGGACGGTGGTGATCTCCTTCGAGTGGCGGCGCTGCTTGAACAAGAGGTCTCGCGTCGCGCCGAGCGAGAGACACGCCACGCTGGGCTCGTTGCCCAACTCCGGTTCGTCGTCTGAGTGCCAGCCCATGTGGTCGTTGCCGTCGCGGTAGCGATTGAGCAACACGTGATTGAACGGGACCCGGCAATGATCCCGCACTGCGTCGGAGATCACCTGCAGCGTTGGTGGGTATGTGCGCGGCGCCAGAGTCAGGCCGCTGTAGCGATAGCTGTGCGTTGCTGCCCAGGCGATGAGGCGTGGCTGGGGCACGTCCTTGCCGAACAGGCGTACCGAACGCTGCTCCCACTCCATCTCCGCGAGCAGGCCTGTCAACGACGTAGTTGCCTCGGCGGAGGGGAGCCACCCGGGAAACAAATCGAGATACGCGCCGGGCAGCGGCTGCACTCGGTGCCGGACAGTCATCGTCTGCCAGAAATCAACACCGGCGGCTCCAGTGTCGCGGCGCCGTCGGTATCGAGAAAGCTCTCGAGCCATTCGAGCTTGGGCCGCACCCGTGTGCGCAGTGTGCGGTGCGGGGTGCGACGGGCTTCCGTCTCCCACGACCACAAGTTGGCCGGTCCGGCGTTACCGGCGATGGCGATCGGCACTCCCGACATCGGATCCGTCTCGTACACGAAGAAGGAGTGCGTGTGTTCGTCTTCTTCGTCCCACGGCGTGTAGCCTCGGATCAGTACGATGTCTCCAGCGGCAAAGTCGTCGACTCGCTTTTCGAGCCACTTGAAGAAGCGATCTTTGTAGCCGAGCTCCACCCGGCTCGACTCGGGGAAGTTCAGAGTTTCGAACCAGTCCTGGTGCTCCCGCGCAAAGCGAACGAAGAACTTCGTGCGCCGCAGCTTCTCGGGTTCCACGTCACCCCAGCTCAACTTGCCCGGCGGTCGTTCGCGTTTGTTGGCGTCTTTGGGTAGAAACCACGAGCCGGAAGCCCGCTGGAACGTGTCGACCATGAAGTCGATGCACACCTGGGGGACGAGCGCCTGCCCCTCTTTGCCGAACACGTGGTAGCGGTCATCGTTGAACTTGAAGCTGGTGTCGCCCGCGAAGTAGGCCTTCGTCCACAAACGACGAAGCTTTCCGTCCTCTTGCCCAAACTCCGCCTTGGGTTCGTCGAAGGGCAACCCCTCGTCGATGGCCGCACGCATCGAACGGCGCAACAGGGTTACGGCCACGAGTTGTCGACGCTGGCGTTCTTTGGCGGCCGTCACCTTCTCCAGACGTTCGGGCTCCAGCGCTTCGGCCTCGATGGTGAGTCGGGCGCCATCGCGCGCGAGCAGGGTACGCACCCAATGTTCCCCGTAGCGCAGGTCGGCAACCAGATGCGTCTCACTGATGTGGCGGACCTTGGCGCGGTCGAAGTAGGCGCGATACCTCAGGTCGCGAAAGTCGACGTGCAGAGGCGCGGGTGGGGTGCCGACGCCAATCCTGTCCAAGTGCAGCAGGCGTACGCGCTGGCCACTTTCGGAGCCGTCAGAGAAGAAGTACTCACCCTTTTCCCCCTTGTTCGCATGAAAGACGTTCTGTCCGCGTTGAATCCACAGCTCGGGTTCGTCGAACAGCATCGACGGTCGGAGTAGGCTGACGAGTGTGAACGCGCGATTGGCGTCTTCGCTGTACAAGTAGCCATCACTGAGGAACAGCTGACGCATGGTTTCTTTTTCGTTTTTGAACCTCTTCCTCAGCTGCTTCAGAGTCCTCCAGGAGAAATCGGTTCGTTCGAAGAACTGCCTCTGGGCTGCGATGCCTTTGGACATCGTCGGATCGGGTTCGGGACGTTTCACGAAGAAGACCGGCTCCGATTTCGCTCGTGCTACGAGTTGGGTCCGATTTTTTTCGAAGCCCGGTGCTCCGGCCATGCCGGGACGTGCAAGCGCTTCTTCGATTTTGGCTGATGCGCTCCGGTACGCGTCGCGGGTTCCCACGCTCGGCGCGGGCGGTGCACTTGGAGCCACTGACGTGGCAGCAGCACTGGGCGTCGGTGCCGTCGCGGCGGGCTCGGCAGCCATGCTGCTGATGACGTCTTGCGGTGACTCCCTGCTCGGCGAGTTCTCGTGTTCGCAGCCGAGCTGGGTCCAGCAACAGAGCAGTACACCGGCGAGTGACGCAGGTAGTCCACGGAATGTGCGATTTGCTCCGAGTATCATGTTCGTTCGTGACCCCGACTGACCCTGCCGGGTGACTGAGGACTCCCCTCGGCAGGGTACCACGACCTCCGACGGCCTGCGCCCTCGCTGGGCGTTTCGCGCGCAAGACCCAGCGCCCGTGCCGAATCACCGGTCGAAACCATTGCTGATGCAACGCTGGAGATATCGGAGGCATTCCACGCGCCCAATACTGTGTGCTTCGGGGCGACATGTCGCGTCGCTCGATTCGCACAGTCTTCGCGGGCCGTGGTTACTGCAGCCAGGCGGCGTTGCGCACCGAAGGTTCCCCCTCGAGAGTCAACTCGTAGCGGTAGATGCGATTGGGCCGCTGCTTGGCCATTTGCAGCGGCAGATCCGGGCCGGTGATGTCTGAACTCTGCGCATACACGACGTATCGCCCCGGTCCGTCCCCGTCGATCACCGCGGGCGAGCAAGTATCTCCGCGCGAAGGCAGGTCGACGACGAAGGCGAACTTCTTCGCAGCACGTTCGAATCGGTAGAGGGCACAGCGCTTGCCGGTCGTCAGACGTTCGGCCTGATTGCGGAGCAGACGCCACCAACGCGCTCCGCGTGCTTGATCGTAGTTGCCAGTATCGCTCAACTGGCGTTCGCCAACCAGGTAGACCTGATCGGCGTGCGAGAACAACGTTGCTGCACCATAGTTGCGGGGATCGTTCACGCAGTCCCAGCTGGACCACTGTGGCGCGTGTGCGACGCACACCGATGCTCCCCAACCTGACGAATCCCCCGCTTCGTTGCGAACCACGGCGAGCAGGTTGCCGTCGTCGCCGCTGCTTACCGTGCTGTCCGAGCCCCCACCGCGGTACATCGACACGTCACCCGCCAACGGGGGGCGCCAATTCACTCCGTCAGCCGACATCAGCATTCGGACGTCGCGGTGGTCGCCGTCGACGTGATACACGCTGCTGCCGCCGGTGTAGGTGGTCATCAGGTGCCTACCGCCGACCGTGCGCACGCTCGACATCAGTTGATCACCGAGGTCCAGCGTCGTCGGTGCTGTCCACGCGCCGCTAGCTCCTCTTTTGACGTAGAACGACAGCGGTGTTCGGCTGTCGTCGCGCCCCTCCGATTCCACTGACAGGTAGGCGAACAGCTCCTCGCCAACCAGAAGCAAGTGCGGCCCGTGTATGGTGCCCGCCGAGGTTTGCTCGAACTCGGTACGCCACGAGACTTCGTCGGCGCTACTCAGCACCGCCACGCGCGACAAGCTGGGGTCTTCGACCGAATGGCTGACGAAGCCAAGGTAGACCCGACCCGCGTGACGCATCGCCGTGACCGCGTCGAAACTGTCCAGTTTCTCGTTGAGTGGACCCGGGTTCGACCAGGTCGCGACGCCAACGTCGACTCCGTCGACTCCGCTTACCTTCGCGCCCCCAACACTGGCAGGCTGGATCGCCACGGCCGGTTGATCCAGCAGGGGCTCACTGGCGACTTCAGCGTACAGCTCGACCACACCGTGAAGGAGTACACCCAGGAGGGAAGGAGCGGTGAGCGACGCGAGAGTCCAGGCGGGGGTCATGACACGTTGGCGGCTCGTCGGCTCGGGTCTGCGAACTGTGCAGGCGAAACCAACTGCTGCTTCAAATAGGATCGGCCGTTGCTGATCGATCTGAAGAGCCGCGCGAAGTTAAGGGGACAACTTCAGCGTAGCGCTCAATCGTCGAAGCGCAATTGCCGCTACGGCGGCAACGTATCTGGACTGCGTGAGTTTACGCTACGGGTGCGCCGACGTGCCGCAGGACATTTCAAACTTGAAACCTGAGGGCGTCTGCGTGTGCCGTTTAGGAGGGGAAACCCCAGACTTCGCTACGGCGGCGACGGGCGGCGCCAACGCAGAGTCGCCAGCGGGCGTTCGGTGAGACGCTCACCCACCCAGCGAGCGAAAGAAAGCGGTGTCGCAGCGTCGTTCACGTCGGCAACGACGTACTACCCCCACAAAGCATCGGGAGGCAGCCTGATGGGTGCCTCCCGATGTCGTCGAACGCCAGGGTCCGTCAGCGCGATGCTGGTGGGCTGACGCGGAACATGGCGAAAGAGCGCGCTCAGTAGCGGTAGTGGTCGGGCTTGTACGGACCGTCGACGGGGATGCCGAGGTAGCTCGACTGCTCCTTGGTCAGCTCGGTCAGCGTGACTCCCAACTTGTCCAAGTGCAGCCGTGCGACCATTTCATCCAGTTTCTTGGGAAGAACTCGGACCTCGTTTCCGTACTTGTCCTGATTCTCCCACAGCTCGAGCTGCGCAATCACCTGGTTCGTGAACGAGGCGCTCATCACGAAACTGGGGTGTCCGGTTGCGCAACCCAAGTTCAGCAGACGCCCCTCGGCGAGGATCAGCACGCTGTGACCGTCGGGGAATACCCACTCGTCGTACTGCGGCTTGATGTTGATCCGCTTGATGCCGGGGGTCTTGGCCAGACCCGCCATGTCCACTTCGTTGTCGAAGTGGCCGATGTTTCCCACGATGGCCTTGTCCTTCATCTGGGCCATGTGTGTGGCCATGATGATGTCCTTGTTACCGGTGGTGGTGATGAACATGTCCGCCGTGCCGACGACGTCTTCGAGGCGCTTGACCTCGTAGCCTTCCATTGCCGCCTGCAGCGCACAGATCGGATCGATCTCCGTCACGACGACGCGCGCGCCCTGTCCCTTGAGGGATTGAGCACAGCCCTTGCCGACGTCACCGTATCCGCAGACCACGGCGACCTTGCCTGCCATCATCACGTCGGTTGCGCGGTTGATGCCATCAATCAGGGAGTGACGGCAGCCGTAGAGGTTGTCGAACTTGCTCTTGGTCACCGAGTCGTTGACGTTGATGGCGGGGAACGGCAGCACCCCGTCGTGCTGCATCTGGTACAGGCGTTTGACGCCGGTCGTGGTCTCTTCGGTCACGCCCTGGCACTGGCTGGCGAACTGCGTCCACTTCTTGGGGCTCTCGGTTTGGGTGCGGGCGAGAAGCTTGAGCACTTCACCCCATTCTTCGGAGTCCGTCTTCTCGTCGTACTGCGGGACCTTGCCAGCTTTTTCGAACTCCATGCCTTTGATGATCAGCAGCGTCGCGTCGCCACCGTCATCGACGATCTGTTGGGGGCCACTGCCGTCTGGCCAAGTGAGCATTTCGTTGGTGCACCACCAATACTCTTCGAGCGTTTCGCCCTTCCAGGCAAAGACGGGCACACCTTTCGGTGAATCGGGGGTGCCTTTGGGGCCGACGACTACGGCTGCTGCTGCCGAGTCTTGGGTGCTGAAGATGTTGCAGGACGCCCAGCGCACGTCCGCGCCGAGCTCGACGAGCGTTTCGATCAGCACCGCCGTCTGCACGGTCATGTGCAACGAACCAGCGATGCGTGCGCCTTTGAGAGGCTTCTTGCTGCCGTACTGCTCGCGCAGTGCCATCAGGCCGGGCATCTCCTGCTCGGCGAGGCGGATCTCTTTGCGGCCGAGTTCGTGCAAACTCAAGTCGTGCACTTTGAACGGGGGGCGCTTGGACATGGGTGTCGTTCTCCTTGGGTTGTTTCTGATGAAGACGAGCTGAGTGTTTGGTCTCGTCGAACGTGGCGACGGGATTCGAGTCCCCCGCCGTCGAAGTTTCAAGCCGTGGTCGCACTGGCCACGAACAGTGGCGGTCCCTTTGCTGAGGGATCCGGCCGAAGCGGTGTGTAGCGTGGATGCGCCAAGCCGACAGCCGATATCCACTCTCGAATCTGCTCCCGGTCGAAGCCCAGCCACTGGTGGCCCATCTGCGCGCGGTACTCGTCCCGCGTGTGCGGCTGCATGTCGACGAGTACGAGCCGGCCCCCCGGCTTCAAAATGCGTTTGGCCTCGGCGAGTACTCCTCGAGGGCTGGATGCGTAGTGCAGGACCAGCACCAACATCGCGAGATCGGCGGTCGCGTCGGCGAGTGGCAGGTTCTGTAGATCAGCGGTGACGAACTCGACGTTCGCCAGCGTGCCCAGACGATCGCGGGCGGCGCTGATCATCGCGGGCGACGAGTCCACCGCGACGACGCGCCGGACGAACGGGGAGAGCAGTTCGCTCAGCCGTCCAATGCCGCAACCCAAGTCAGCGACGATCGTTGTCGGGTCCAGCAGCCCCGGCAACAGGTTCCGGTCGAGGTTCTCACCGAACAGCTCACTGCGCAGGCGTCCCCATTGTTGGGCGGCGCCCGCAAAGAAAGCCTGGCTCCGGGTTTGGCGTGCTCGAAGCACTTGGGCGAGTCGCAGTTCGTCTTCGTTTGCCTCCGGAGTGTCTTCCCTCAGCAGGCGCCACAGTTGCGCCTTCTTCGGTGGCAACTGGTCCATCACCAGACGGTACAAGCGGCTCGTGCCCTCGCGGCGCGAGCTGAGCCACGTCTCGTCGCTCAATGCCTTGAGATGACGGCTGGTCGTCGATTGAGGTAGCTGTAGCACCGAGGCGATCTCGCCGACGCTCAACTCCTGCCGCTCGACCAGGCGCATCAGCCGCGCCCGCAACGGGTCGGCCACGGTGGACATCCACGTGAACATTGTATCCGTCAATCCGGATGAAAGGGTGAATGCCACAGCGGTCGCAATCAAGGGTTTCGAGCACGGTTGCGGCGCGCATTCGGACGACTTGTTGCCGTCGGTGGAGCAACTTCCTGAAATTGAAAGGAAAGTCTGCTTGGAGGACACCGGGTGACGAGCCGGCGAACGACGCGAGTCAGGCAGACCTGAGTGGGAAGAACGTCAGTGGGTAGAGCTGAGCGGCAAGAGCACCGAGCGGCTTGCCACCGCACGGAATTGCCCCGAAGAATCACCCTAGGATGGGTGAGGGCGTTTTTCGGGGCCACGTTCGGCCCCCTCTGCGCGCCGCTCGGTGCTCTTGGTGTCTGATTTGTCGCAGCAATCAACCTGATTGCTGCTCTAGGAGCGTGTATGGGATAGCGCCGAAGGATGGAGATGGAATGCACGGCCAGGCGGTACCGCGTGGCCGCCGCCCCGGGCCGCCCCCTCAACTGGCCATCGCCGGTGTGAGTCGGAATAGCTTCAGAAGGTTGTGGCATGCGGCGACCAGCTTCCATTCGCTGGATACTGCCCGCAGACCTCTGAATGACAGGCGATTGAAGCGTTGGCCTACTCGAATCTGACCGAATACAGGTTCGACGACGGCTTTGCGTCGGGAGTAGAGCGCGCGGCCCTCGGCGGTATCGAGCATCCAGCGCATGCGGTCTCTGTCGCCGAGCTCTGCGGGTGGAGGTCCGGTCACCCCTTCCGTTGATGGGGCGCGATGCCTTTCGCGTTTCAACGCGACTAGCACTTCGACCCCCCTCGCACGGACTTCGGCGACAACCGATGGGTTCCAATAGCCGCTGTCTGCCAGCATGACAGCGGGCAACGCCGACGTATTGCACTGGATTTGCTCGGTGAGCGGGCCCAGGTGAGCGTTGTCGACCGACTGATTGGTGACGTCCGCTGCAACGATGATCTGATGAGCTGCGTCCACTGCGGCCTGACAGTTGTAGGCCTGAATGAAGCCATGACGTCCCGGCATGATGCTGCTTTCGGGGTCGGTGAAGTTGCGTTGTGAGGTGGGCTTCGGCTTGCCATCCGTCTGCACCTCCATCGTCCGCTTCTGCAGTTCGTCTGGCGCACGACCCGGTGTTTCGTCCAGTCCGTCGAGCTCGCGCGCCTTGTCGCGAGCTTTCTTGGCAGCTGTCGCCTGGCCTTTAGCGTCACGCTTCTTGGGTAGCGTTTGTGCTGCCGCCTCACGCACTTTGGCCTGTTTGCGCAATTCGTTGGCTCGTTGTTCTCTGGCTTCTTGCTCCAGAGCCGCCTTGGCCTCACGAATCTTTTTCAAACGCGTCTCGCGATTCTTCAACTCTTCGGGAAGTTCGAACTCCCTTTGACCTTTGCCGTAGAGGGCGTCCTCTCGCTCGTCGATCTCGTCTGCGCTCTTCAGCAGTCCCTCGATTTCCGCCCGCAGTCGCTCCTCTTCCGCCTGCATCCGTACGTGGCTCATCGCTTTGTGTTTGCTGGCATTGGCTTGCATCTTGGTGCCGTCCACAGCGACTTGACCCAACTTCACCAGACCTGCACTCCGACAGAGTTTCAGAACCTGAAGGAACAGGCCTCCGAGCGCCTCACGATGAACGCGCCGAAACTCGTTGATCGTCGTGAAATGAGGCTGTTGATTCCCGCTCAGCACCCGGAAAGCCACATCGACGTAGGTCGCTTGCTCCAGTCGTCGTGACGAAAACACCCCCGTGCAGTACCCGTAGACCAAGACCGCAACCATCATCGCCGGTTGATACGCCTTTTGTCCTCGAGCGTCCTTGCCACGGTCCGCCGAGAGAATTCCCCTCAGATCCAACCCCTTCACCACATCCAGGACGAAATACGCCAGGTGATCACTCGGCAACCATTCCGTCAACGACGGCGGCAACAGGTACGTCTGGCTATGGTCCCAGGGCAGGTAGGTGCGCATCGCCCCCGTAGATCACACTCGCGCCCTGGGCGAAAGTGCAATCTATCCCCTACACGCTCCTAGGAGTCGCCCTTGAGCAGCGCGAGGGCCTGTCGATGTGCGCTCTGCAGGTCGTTGTAATCGCTCTGCTCGAGGCCCAGTGACGTCGTCAGCTGCCGGAGCACGACGGTTTCCGTGTGCGCGAGGTCCTCGTCTCCCGCGGCCACTTCGAGCAGTAGCCCCAGCACGTGCAAGCGCAGGTCCCGATCTGCCTTTTGCTTGAGCGTTCTAGCAAATCGCGGCGCTTCGACGGTTGAGATGTTCACGATGTCGTCGTGCAGCGCCTGCGTGATCGCCCGGGCGTCGCGCTCACGCAAGCCGTTGATCGACTGTAGGAGGCGTTCGACAGTTGCCCGCTCCTGGTCGGAGAAGTCGCGATCGGCATAGCTGACGCAGCCGAGCAGGCCGGAGATGGCGACGACGATCTGCCGCGTGTCGGCGTCGGCGTCGGGCAACGCTTTGGCGACGAGTGCTTCGAGTTCGGACTGGGCTGGTGGTTGGCTGCGTCGAAAAAACATCTGAACCGTTGGGCTCCTCTCGATTGGTGGGCTCACTCCGCGTTGCGGTCGGTTTCCCGGGTGATGACTCGCAACGTCTCCAACATGTGAGGGGAGACTTGCTCCCATCGAAACCGCCAAGTCCAGTTGTGCTCTCCCATCGTGCCAGGAGTGTTCATTCGCCCCTCCGCGCCGAGCCCCAGGATGTCTTGGAAAGGGTAGATCACTGCGTCGGTGTGCGCGGCCATCAATCGGTGGATCCCCGTCCAGTTCACGTTGGAGCCATCGGTCGAGTAGTACCGTCGAAAGTGATCGCGCTGTGCTTCGACTTGTTCGGCCGTCGCGATGCCGTTCGTAACGGGGTCCGACTCGTACCATTGCACCATCGTCTCGTTGTCGTGGGTGCCGGTGTACGCCACGCAATTGCGAGGGTAGTTGTGAGGCAGGAGTTTCGGTTCCCCGCCGAAGGAGAATTGGAGGACACGCATCGTCGGAAAACCGAAGTGTTCGCGAAGCTCTACGACGTCATCGGTGATGATGCCCAAGTCTTCGGCGATGATCGGCAAATCGCTGCCCAGGGCTGCTCGCACGGCTTCGAACAGGGCGTAGCCTGGCGAGGGCTCCCAGTGGCCGTTGATCGCTGTTGGCTCTTCCGCTGGGATCTCCCAGCACGCGGCGAAGCCCCGGAAGTGGTCGATGCGCAGGATGTCCGTCAGTTCGAACGAGCGACTGATCCGACGAATCCACCAACGGAAACCTTCGGCCTCGTGTGCGTTCCAGTCGTACAGCGGGTTACCCCAACGTTGGCCGGACTCCGAGAAGTAGTCAGGGGGCACGCCCGCCACGACGTCCGGACTGCCGTCAGGGCGCAGGCGGAACAAGTGCTGGTTCGCCCACACGTCGGCGCTGTGCAGCGACACGAAAATTGGCAGATCGCCGATCACCCGGATGTGTTTCAAGTTCGCGAGTCGTCGCACGGACTGCCACTGCTCCTCGAACAGGAACTGCAGCGCCTTGGACAGCTCGATCTCCTCACCTAGATCTCTGTCCAGCGCCTGCAACGCATCGGGATGCCGAGAGCGCAGGTCTTGCGGCCAGGTCGTCCACAATCCGTGCCCTTTCCAGCCCATTACCTCGAACCGCGCGAAGTCTTGTAGCCAGTCGGCTTGGTTTGCCTTGAAGTGCTCGAAGCCGTCACGAGACTCGCCGCGCGCCGCATCGATGAAGCGCCGCGCCGCCTCGAGCAGCAGTGCGGGCTTTTTCGCCAGCACCAGCTCCGGTTGGATGTTGCCATCTCCGATCGCGCACCGAGCGAGCTCTTCCTCGTGGAGGTAGCCGCGCTCCTGAAGACGCTCGAGGCTGAGAAGCAGCGTGTTTCCCGCCAGACTGGACGTGCAGTGGTAGGGGGAAAAGCCGTTTCCAACCGGGCTCAGCGGCAGGATTTGCCAAAGCTTTTGTTGAGCTTCGGTCAGCAGCTTGACCCATCGCAACGCGCTGGGACCGAGGTCGCCAACACCGAAGCGTCCGGGCAGGCTGGTTGGGTGAAGGAGAATTCCGCTTTCTCTTTTGAACATCGCTTATTCCGAACTGAATGTGGGCGTAATGCAGGCACGGTACTTTTTCTAGCCTTGCCTCGCACATCATCACACGCATACTGCTGCTTCGGGGATTGCGGAACGTCGTGCGTTCCAGGCGGTGACGACGTCGCGCGCCACGGAGGGTTGCAGGTCGCAACGACTGAACGCCCATCAGGGAGCTCACCTACGGCACACCCCCGTGGTGACGTTACGCTCGTTTCGCGAGAACTCTCGCGCAAAACTCGCGCAAAGTCCGCCGCAACGTTCCCGTAACCGAGCCGCCATTCTGCGTGCCGCTGCGGATAACTGCTGGCATCCACCGCGCAAAAGCTCAATACTCGGCGCACCAAGCCAACCCGTAACCACAGGGACGTTCATGCTTCAGTTTCACATTCTGTCGTTCGAGGGGCCAGATGGGTACTCCCGTGCGGGTGGTATCGCGAGTCGTATCACTGGTCTCGCAACCACGCTGGCTGAATCGGGCTTCGAGACCCACCTTTGGTTTGTCGGTGATCCGAATCTGCCCGGGCATGAATCGCAAGGTAACCTGCACCTGCATCGATGGTGCCAATGGATTAGCGCTCATCACGCTGGCGGTGTCTACGACGGGGAGCTCTCAAAAGCAGACGATTACGCCTCTTCGCTACCGCCGTACATGATCCGGGAGCACATGTTCAAGCATGCGCGCAAGGGCGGTAGAGTCGCGGTGCTCGCCGAAGAGTGGCACACGGTTCACGCGGTCTTGCACTTGGATTGGCTGGCGTGTCGCGCTGGGATTCGAGACCGGGTCCACATGTTGTGGAATGCGAACAACACCTTCGGGTTCAACCTGATCGACTGGGCGCGGCTCGACAAGGCGTCGACAATCACGACGGTCAGTCGCTACATGAAGTATCGGATGCGCCCACTGAACGTCGACCCGCTGGTCATCCCGAACGGGCTGGATTCAGAAGCCTTTGCCGTCCCCGATCGAGAGGCGCTGGTGGAGATGCACCACCGTTTCGCCGATCGGCCGCTGCTCGTGAAGATGGCGCGCTTCGATCCGGACAAGCGCTGGACGTTGGCGATCGACACCATCGCGGAGCTGAAACGGCGCGGGCGTCAACCGCTGCTCGTTGCGCGCGGTGGCATGGAAGCCCACGGTGTGGAGGTCATGGCGCGAGCACGCCAGCGCGGATTGAACGTGTCGCTCCGAAAGCTCGGGCAGGCTGGTCCGGCCGGGTTGCTCGGTGCGCTGCAGGATACCGATTCGGCTGACATCGTGATGATCGACTCACACGTCGACCCGGACGCGCGGCGCGTATTGTTTCGCTCCGCAAATGCCGTGCTCGCCAACAGCGGTCACGAGCCGTTCGGTCTGGTCGGGTTGGAGGTCATGGCAGCAGGCGGTGTGGCGTGCACTGGTTGTTCCGGCGAAGACTACGCCGTACCCGGGCAGAACGCGCTGGTGCTCGAGACGAACGACCCGCAGGAGTTCGTGCAGTTGTTCGAGCGTATGGATCCGGCGGACGAGCACGCACTGCGGCTTGCGGGGCGAAGCACGGCGCACCAGTACGCGTGGGACCGCGTCGTCGATCGCGCGCTGCTTCCGCGCGTCGACAGCAACATCCGCACCGTTCGACCGTTGCCGTCCCGCGCGCTGTCGTTGGTCACCGGAATCGACGAGGAAGATTCCACCATCACGCCGCCGCGCAGCCGACTCCGAAGCGCGCTTGCTGTCTGACCTCCCCTCGACGGCTTCATCGTTCACGCCGGGCCCCTGAAGCCCGGCGTTTTTGCGTCGAACTATCAGCCTGCTGGCTTGAAGATGAGTCCCGCGAGCGGGGGAAGCATCAGCCTCACGCTGTACGGGCGACCGTCGTAAGGCTCGCTCGTCGCGAACGCCGCGCCGGCGTTGCCGACTCCGCTGCCGCCGTAATCGTCGGCGTCGGAGTTGAAGAGTTCACGCCACTTTCCGCCTGAAGGAACGCCGACCTGGTAGTCGTCGCGGACGACGGGAGTGAAGTTCAGCACGACGAGCAACCAGTCGTCCGCCGCCATGCCGCGTCGCAGATAGCACAGCACGCTATCGTTGCTGGAGTTGAGCTGCACCCATTCGAACCCATCGGACTCGAACTCCCGGCTGTGCAGAGCGGTCTGTTCACAGTACAGCGCATTGAGTTGGGTCACCAGGGCCTGCATCTTGTAGTGGCGATCGTACTCGGTCAGATGCCACTGCAAGCTCTGGTCGTGCTTCCACTCACTCCACTGCGCAAACTCACCCCCCATGAACAGCAGCTTCTTCCCGGGCACGGTCCACATGTAAGAATAGAGCAGACGCAGGTTCGCGAAGCGTTGCCAGTCGTCGCCTGGCATCTTGTCGACGAGTGAGCCTTTGCCGTGGACGACTTCGTCGTGCGACAGCGGAAGCATGAAGTTCTCGTTGAGTGCGTAGACGGCGCGGAACGTCAGCTCGTTGTGGTGATGACGACGGTAGATCGGGTCCCTAGCGAAGTATTGGAGGGTATCGTGCATCCAGCCCATGTCCCACTTCATCCCAAAACCCAAACCGCCAACGTCGGTGGGGTGGCTGACGCCGCCCCACGCCGTCGACTCTTCGGCGATCATCTGGATGTCGGGACACTCGGCGTAGCATGCGGTGTTAACCTGCCTGAGCAGGTCGATGGCTTCGATGTTCTCCCGCCCACCGTACCTGTTTGGGATCCACTCGCCTTCGCTTCGCGAGTAATCCAGGTACAGCATCGAGGCCACGCCATCGACTCGAAGCCCGTCCGCGTGGAAGACCTTGAGCCAGAAGATGGCACTGGAGGTCAGGAAGCTCTTCACCTCGTTGCGGCCGTAGTTGAAGATCGCGCTGCGCCAGTCGGGGTGAAAGCCTTGTCGCGGGTCGGCGTGCTCGAAGAGATGGGTGCCGTCGAATTCGGCCAAGCCGTGCGCGTCGTTGGGAAAATGCGAAGGAACCCAATCGAGGATCACGCCGATCCCCGCTTGGTGTAGCGCGTCCACCAGCATCATGAACTCCTGGGGCGTGCCGTGCCGGCTGGTTGGGGCGAAGTAGCCCGTCACCTGGTAGCCCCAGGATCCGAAAAACGGGTGCTCCATGACCGGCATGAATTCGACGTGCGTGAAACCCATTCGTTGCACGTAGGGAATCAAGTGCTGCGCTAGCTCGGAGTACGACAGTGACTCGTTTCCGCGTTCGTCGTTTCGCATCCACGACCCCAAGTGCACTTCGTAGACGGAGATCGGCGCTTCCAGCGCGTTGCGCCCGCCCCGCGTGCGCATCCATTCCGCGTCATGCCACTCGTAGTTCAGGTCCCAGACTACCGACGCGGTGCGTGGTGGTGTTTCGTGCATGAAACCGAAAGGGTCGGCTTTTTCGAGGGGGCGGCCGCCGTGACGGGGAGTGATTCGATACTTGTACAGCGTTCCCTTGCCCAGGCCCGGGACGAAGCCCGCCCAAACCCCCGAGCTGCTCACCGGCTGAAGCGTTGGACCTTCGCCCCAGCACGAGAAGTCGCCCGTGACCTCGACGCGTTCGGCGTTGGGGGCCCACACCGCGAAGTGTGTGCCGTGCTGCCCGTTCTGCTGCATCGGGTGAGCGCCCAGCTTCTCCCAGAGATGCCTGTGGGTTCCTTCGTTGAAGAGGTGGAGGTCTTGGGGGCCGAAGATTTCGAGATCAGTCATTTTCGTCGGGCTTCGTCGCTCGGTCGGTCCACGGTGACCAGGTTCGGGTCAGCCGTCGCCGCGAGCACTTTTCTGGACTACCACGGAAGAGCCGGAAGCGATAGACAACCAGGCTTGGTTTGCACGGTCTCGGCCCGTGATTGGAGTTGGTTGACGCATGGAAATTTGGCCCGGTGACCCTTACCCTCTTGGCGCGACATACGATGGCGCAGGGACGAACTTTGCCATTCACGCACAAGTCGCGGCCCGTGTGGAGTTGTGCTTGTTCGACGATTCGGGTCACGAGCAACGGGTGACGCTTCCTGAAGTGACCGGCCACACTTGGCACGGTTACTTACCGGACGTGTTTCCGGGACAGCGCTACGGGTTTCGCGTTCACGGGCCGTTCGCTCCTGCACACGGTCATCTGTGCAATCCAAACAAGCTGCTGGTCGATCCATACGCCAAGGCAGTCGACGGGCAGGTGCGCTGGCACGACAGTCTGCACGACTTCGACGCGCACACCGGTACGGAACGGCAATACAAGAAAGACACCGCGCCGTACGTACCCAAATCCATCGTCGTCAACCCGTACTTCGACTGGAAGGACGAGCGCTTCCCTCGAGTCCCTTGGCAAGACACCATCATCTACGAGCTGCACGTCAAGGGATTCACCAAACGCCATCCCGACGTGCCCGCAGAGTTGCGAGGAACCTACGCTGGTTTGGCGCACCCGTCCGTCATTCGCTATTTGAAAGGTTTGGGGGTGACCGCAGTCGAGCTTCTACCCGTGCACCAGTTCGTCACCGAACCAATGCTCGCTCGCCAAGGCAAGACGAACTACTGGGGTTACAACACGCTGAGTTACTTCGCGCCGCACAGCGACTACGCGCGACGCAAGGGTGGCTATCAAGTAAACGAGTTCAAGTACATGGTCCGGGAGCTGCACGCGGCCGGGCTCGAGGTGATCCTGGACGTGGTCTACAATCACACGTCCGAGGGGGGCAGGGGGGGACCCACGCTGTGTTTTCGAGGGATAGACAACGCGCACTACTATCGGCTGTCGGAACAAGACCGACGCCACTACGTCGACTTCACCGGCTGCGGCAACACGCTGAACATGCGCGAGCCCTACGTGCTGCAGCTGATGATGGATTCGCTCCGCTATTGGGTCGTCGAGATGCACGTCGATGGCTTCCGCTTCGACTTGGCTTCAGCGCTGGCTCGCGAGTTGTACGCGGTCGACCGTCTCAGCGCCTTCTTCGATCTAATCCAGCAGGACCCGGTGCTGCAGACGGTCAAACTCATCGCCGAGCCTTGGGACTTGGGCGAAGGGGGGTATCAGGTCGGGAACTTCCCCGCCAAGTGGTCCGAGTGGAACGGCCGCTATCGCGACAGCGTGCGCGACTTTTGGCGAGGCCAAGAGCGAAGCCTCGGAGAGTTCGGCTTCCGTTTCACCGGGAGCTCCGACTTGTACCAGGGAGCGGGTCGCAGTCCTCACGCGAGCATCAATTTCATCACTGCGCACGATGGGTTCACTCTGCGTGACCTCGTCTCGTACGATCACAAGCACAACCTGGACAACGGGGAAGACAACCGCGATGGCGAATCGCACAATCGCTCGTGGAACTGCGGCGTAGAAGGACACACCGACGATCCTGCCGTGTTGGCGTTGCGAGCGCGTCAGCAACGCAACCTGTTGTTGACGCTCATCCTGTCGCAGGGAGTTCCGATGTTGTGTGCAGGGGATGAAGCGGGCAGAACTCAGAACGGCAACAACAACGCCTACTGTCAGGACAACGACCTGTCGTGGATGGACTGGGGGCGGCTCGATACGCAACTGCTCGCATTCACCAAAACCTTGATCTCGTTGCGCCAGGCTCACCCCATCTTTCGCCGCGCCGAGTTTTTCGACGGCGGGTCCATTCGTGGCTCGGAATTGACCGACATCGGTTGGTTCCGCCCCGACGGCAGGGAAATGAGCGACGCGGATTGGGGCGCCCATTTCGCGAAAGCCATAGCAGTGTTCCTCAACGGGCGCGGGTTGGGCAGCCGCGACAGTCACGGCCAGCGCTATCACGACGATAGCTTCCTGCTGCTGATCAATGCGCACAACGACGAGGTGCGCTTTCGGATCCCCGCGAACCTCAATCACCACTTCTGGTACGACGAACTGTCGACCGCGTGGGACTCGCCGCCGCTGACGCAGAAGCAGACGTTTCATGCCGGCCAGCTCGTACCGGTCACTGGACACTCGGTCCGGGTGTTGCGCAGGCACGAGGCGGAGGAGAACGAGTCTCGTCGCGCTCCAGTCAACTACATGCGGCGTTGGAAAGTCTTTCGACACAATCAGCGTTGAGCACGGAGCCAGCGCGGCATGGATGACCGCCCAATCGAATGGCGCCGCTGCGGTGGCTGGCTCGAGACGCGCCCGGTTTACAGGACCCAGATCCCTACTGCGAACGCCAGCAGTACCGGTGTGAGACAACCGACCATGCGCACGGTCAGCGCTACCCGTTGGGTGTGAGTTGCCCCGGCGACCAACGCGTCAGCAAAGGGAGGGGTCGCCGCCAACGGACGCCACTGCCCGGCAGGGAGGGGGCTGACCCAGGTTGCGGCGTTCGATCGACCGTGGCCCAGTTCGTCCAACAATTCGGCCGTGGTCAGCGGACCCCGTCGCTCTCCATCGCTGCCCAACACGAACCAGCACTGAACGTCCATCTCTGCGTTGAATCAGACGGCTTCGGCCGCAAAATCTTGAGTCCGAGTTGATTTTCCTCTCGAACGCCGCGTGCCCGGCATTCGAGCGGTGGTCGATCGCGAGCGCAGCTGGGCGTCCGCCCAGGAAAGAACCACGACAATTCTGCTAGGGATCGATTCGCGGGGCCGCTAGGGTGCGGCGCGAAGCGAGACGTTTGCGATGACGGAATTTGCCTATCAGCCCCTGCTGGAACTCGGGTCCGACGATACAGCGTACCGCCTGCTGACTGACCAGCACGTGTCGGTAAGCCGGTTTGAGGGGTGCGACGTGTTGAAGGTCGCGCCGGAGGGCCTGCGGCTTTTGGCGGAGCAGGCGATGTTCGACATCGCCCACTTTCTGCGGCCCGGTCACCTGCGCCAACTTTCGCGTATCATGGAGGACCCCGAGGCAACGCCGAATGACCGCTTCGTGGCGATGGAGCTGCTCAAGAATGCGAACATCTCCGCTGCAGGTGTGCTTCCGATGTGTCAAGACACCGGAACCGCCATCGTCGTAGGCAAGAAGGGTCAGTGGGTGTTCACCGAAGGCAACGATGCCTCGGCGCTGTCCCGAGGCATCTACGACGCCTATCAGCGCGCGAACCTGCGCTACTCGCAGATGGCGCCGCTGACCATGTACGAAGAGAAGAACACCGGCAGCAATCTGCCTGCGCAAATCGACCTGTATGCGACAGACGGTGCCAAATACGAGTTCCTGTTCATGGCCAAGGGCGGCGGCTCGGCGAACAAGAGCTTCCTCTTCCAGAAGACCAAGGCGCTGCTCAATCCCCAATCGCTGCTGTCGTTCATCGACCAGGAGATCCGGGGTCTTGGCACGGCTGCCTGTCCCCCGTACCACCTGGCCATCGTCATCGGAGGCACCTCTGCCGAAGACACGCTCAAGACGGTGAAGCTCGCTAGCGCGCGATACTTGGACGCGCTGCCGACGAGTGGCAACGCTTTGGGGCGAGCATTCAGGGACCTCGAGCTCGAAGCCGAGGTGTTGTCCTTGGCCCAAAAGACAGGCATCGGGGCACAGTTCGGGGGCAAGTACTTTGCCCACGACGTCCGCGTGATCCGCTTGCCGCGGCACGGCGCGTCGTGTCCGGTGGGCATCGGCGTCAGTTGCTCGGCGGATCGTCAGGCGCGAGCCAAGATCACGAACGAGGGGATCTTCCTCGAGCAGTTGGAGTTCAATCCTGCTCAGTATCTGCCCGAAGTGTCGGACGGGGACTTGGGCGGCGAAGTGATTGCGGTCGATCTCAACCGCCCGATGGCTGAGGTTCGCGCTCAGCTGGCGAAATACCCGGTCAAGACCCGCCTGTCGCTGAGTGGAACGCTGGTTGTCGCTCGCGACATCGCACACGCGAAGATCAAAGAGCGGCTCGATCGGGGGGAAAGCATGCCCCAGTACCTTCGCGATCACCCGGTGTACTACGCCGGACCCGCCAAGACGCCCGCGGGCTTGGCGTCGGGGTCGTTCGGGCCGACCACCGCCGGGCGCATGGACGCCTATGTCGACCAGTTTCAGGCGGCGGGCGGCAGTCTGGTGATGTTGGCCAAGGGCAATCGCAGCACGGCGGTCACCGATGCGTGCAAGGCGCACGGTGGGTTCTACCTGGGTTCCATCGGCGGACCTGCCGCGCAGTTGGCTCAGCACAGCATCAAGAAGGTGGAGGTCCTCGAATACCCCGAGCTGGGGATGGAGGCCGTGTGGCGCATTCAAGTCGAGGATTTTCCCGCTTTCATCGTGGTCGACGACAAGGGCAACGACTTCTTTTCGGACACTCGGCCCGTGCAGCTGCGCACCACCAAGTAGCGGGGGCCGACTTTGAACCGTTCCGCTGGGCCGTCACTCGAGCATCGCGCGTCGCGCCGCTCCGAGTTACCGGGCACCTCACCGAGGCGGGGAAATCGAACAGCGCTTTCAACGATACAGATGAACCACCATCACCGGACTTCGAACCCAACGGTCCTCGCGGTCTACGACCGTGACGATCGCTCCGACAGCGTCGGGCTTTGGCATTCGAACTTCGGGATGGCTGCAAACTCGGAGCACGAATCATGACGTTGGCACGACAACTCGAGCTTTCTCACGCCCAACTAGTCGACATCAAACAGGCCCTCACTGAGCGGATCAAAGAAGGGCTCGAGAGCCACGGAGCGGAAATCAAAGCGCTTCCGTCCTATTTCGGCGCGCCGAACCGCGAGATTGAGGGGAGGGCGCTCGTCATCGACACGGGCGGGACGAACATGCGGGCGGCAGTGGTGGAGCTCGAGCAAGGGCGCGGAACCTGTGTTTCCGGTCCCGTCAAGCGCACGCTCCCGATGCGCGAGGGCGAGAAGCTCAGTGGGCAAGAGTTCTTCGACGCACAGGCTGGGCTTGCAAAGGAAGTCGCCCCCGCACCTGGACTTCCCGTCGGTTATTGCTTTTCCTACCCTTCGGAGAACTCCCCCGATCGCGACAGTCGCCTGCTGCGCTGGACGAAAGGCATCGACATACCTGGCGTCGAGGGGACATTGGTAGGTAGCAGCCTGCGCGCCTCCCTACAGAGTGTGGGGTGTGCACCCGGCGCAGTGCGCGTGTTGAACGATACGGTGGCGAGCATGCTCGGCGGTGCATCGGTTCACGCCGAGGTTCCCAGCGAGCGCACGATCGGGCTCATCGTCGGAACGGGTAACAACATGGCTGGCTTCTTCGATGCCGGCCAGTCGAGCAAGATCCCGAAAGACTATCGCGGCAAGATGGCGGTCAATCTCGAGTCCGGTAACTTCGCTCCGCCACACCTCACGCCCTTCGATGACGAGGTGGATGCCGAGAGCGACAACCCCAGCTTTCAGCGCTTCGAGAAAGCAGTGTCGGGGTTCTACTTGCCGTTCGTCTTCGCCAAGGCGTTGCCAAACACTCCAGGGTTCGACCCGTATGCGGGCACCGGGCAGTTGGTTCAGTTGCGTGATACTGGGTCAGGAGAAGCGCGCGATGTTGCTGCGGCGTTGCTGGCTCGCTCTGCGGACTTGGTCGCAGCGTCGCTCGCCGGAGTGATCGAGTTGTACGGGCCCAGTGAGGATGCGGTCGGCATTCTCGCCGAGGGCACGTTCTTCTGGGGCGATCCCGCGTACGCGACCCGAGTCGACAGTACGTTGCGAACGTTGTTGTCGGCCGGACACACTGCAAAGGTGGTGCGCACCGATGAGGCGAATCTCATCGGCTCCGCCGTCGCCGCGCTCGAGCCCTGAGGCGGCGACAGGCGGGCCTCGGCCGCCCCGCCACCGCTGCTTGTCTCGCCGCGGAGGTGAGAGCTTCCGGCACGCCCCCGGTAGCGGCGCTGCGGTGCCCTCCACCCTCGCGCAAGCGGGACAATCCTGTGCGTTTCATCGATTCCTGGCTGTTCCGCGCGCGTTCTGGCATGCCACGCATCAGCGACAGGAAGAGCCTGGAGGTCAGCCGAATGGCTGGTACAGTTCGGGTGAGCGTTCATGCTTCGGAAGTGTAGATACAGCGCCTTGATCGTTCTGTGCACTGGTTGCGCGGGCGACCCGCAGCCTACTCGCGACGTGGCTGGCAAAGGGACCGAGGTCGGAACGTCGCTGCACGACTCGGGCACGCCGCCCGTCAGCGATGCGTCGTCCGAGTTGCCCGAGTCGTGTTTCGAAACACCTCTTGGTGCCGAGCCGTTGCCCGAAGCTACCGGGCCGCTGGAAGTCGAACTCGGGGCGCTCGATCCGCTGACCGGTGTCGATTTGTTGCCCTTGAACGACGGCTGTTCGATCCCCATTGGTGGTGTAGGCCAAGCTGGGCTCACGGCGCGTCTTGCGCTGCGCTTCCGAACCGAGTCGGAGCCCTCGCGTGACGCCTACGCGAGAGTCACTCTCGTCAACTACCTCGACCGAGAACGTGAACCCGCTCCAAACAATGGGCCCGGAGTCGTGCGTCGGTGGGACTGCCGCGAAGATGGCTGGTGTTATTTGGCGCCGTTGCTCGTCGAGATCAGTCACCTCAATCGCTTGCCCGCGTTGGAAGGCACGCTGGTCACGTTCAGCGCTGAGGTCGAAGCTGCGGACGACCCGTCCTCGGTGGGTTCGACGCACGGTTGGGGACGATTCGTGCGTGAGGACGATCTCTGAGGGCGTTCTACAGCAGCCGCAGGAGTGAGAGTTGCCCAAACACGGAAGCGAAGATCGGTAACCCACACGTCAGAATCAAGACGAGCACCGAAGCCAGGAACGACAACACCGCGATGGTCATTGCACGGTCTGGCCTCACGTCTCGTTGATGCAAGAGATAGTCGGTCAGTGCGTGCTTGGGGACCAATGCCGCTTGTCGCACACACTGCCATCCCGATTTCGGGCCGAGCGTCACGACCGCAAGTAGCAACCCAGCCGGGGATGTCAACAAGTCCCACCCACAGGCGTACAGCCCAAAGCTGAGGCTGCTGTCCGTATCCGCTCTCTTGCCTTCCAAGCGCAACAGGAGCTCGAGGCAAAGTGCCCACAGGGCGTGAAGTGCGACCATGAACAGTGCGAACCCCAGCGTGGCTGTCAGCAGCCAAAGCCACGTGCTCGTTCGTTGGGCCAGAATTCGTGCGAAGTTCGGGAACACCAGCCCGATGGCGAGTGCACCGATGGCACACAAGGAGGTGCTGGCGGTCAGTTCACTCAGGAGCGCAAAGGTCCAGGCGCGTCGGGGGCGGCATCTCGACAGCTCGGGTAACCAGGCGCTCCATGCCGTGACACTCTGGCACGTCGTCCTCCACAGCGCCCGCGGACCTGGCACAGCAGCACTCTCCCATTCGATGCACGTCACCTCGACGCGTCGCGGAGGGGAGCAGCCCTGGCATTCGGCTTGGTCGCAGCGCGCGCAGCGCACCTGTGGTGGAAACTCGGAGTCGATGGGTGGCACGGAGCGATGTGGTGGAGAAAGGCTTGCGCGGTCTGAAGGCTCGTCGCTCGTGTTGAATCGGATGCCTTGTCGACCGGGGGAATGTTGAAGGCGTCGTACGTTGCTCGTTGCGAGCCGCTTGGACGCAGCGCGCTTGGATTCGGATGCTAGCAAATGGTGTGCCCACGAGGCGGTTTGACGTTGTCACTCGTGTCGTGGAAGGGTAGCACGCGCCCATGCGCGCGGTGCTTCAGCGGGTAAGTTGGGCCAAAGTCGAGGTGGACGGGGATGTCATCGGCGAGATCCGTCAGGGCCTGTGCGCTCTCGTCGGTGTCG
Organism: Deltaproteobacteria bacterium; assembly: GCA_003235365.1. Classification (GTDB taxonomy): domain Bacteria; phylum Myxococcota_A; class Polyangia; order Polyangiales; family Polyangiaceae; genus SZUA-265. Next base: position 15,177 of record QJWJ01000114.1, on the reverse strand, counting down.
CCGAGTCGGACAAGAAGTCGGACGCCGAGTGGCTCGCTCGCAAAGTTGTCAGTGCGCGCATCTTCGAGGACGAGGCCGATAAGATGAACAAGTCGGTAGTCGACATCGGCGGTCGAGTCCTGGCCATCTCGCAGTTCACGCTTCTGGGTGACTGTCGCCGTGGCAACCGCCCGAGCTTCTCTCGCGCGATGGAGCCGCAAGTGGCGCGCGAGCTGTTCGAGTATTTCTGCGACGATTGTCGAAAGCTGGGCGTGCCGGTCGAGACGGGCCGGTTCCGGGCGCAGATGGAGGTGTCCCTGAACAACAGTGGACCCGTCACGCTCCTTCTCGATTCGGAGCGAGCCTTCTAGAATGGGCGAGCACGATTGTCGGGCGGTTTTTCGAACCCTCGTTGGGTGAGGTTCCCCAAAGCCGACCCGTTGCAGTCGTCTTGTCGACTCCGTTCTGGGTTGCATCGAGTGAGTGTACGCGAACTCTCACTCAGACCCGCCGCTCCTCGGCAGCGGTACCACTCCAGGTCGCCTTCGGTGGCTCGACGGATGGCTGCAGCTGCTCGGATACCTGGATGCTCAGGGGTTTGGCACCTGCGGCGGGACTCCGAAGACGAGATTGCCGTCGTAGAATACCGCAGCGTACTCGCAGGGGTTGCCTGCCTGCGGCGTATACGAATAGTCGTTCGTGTTGTCGTAGGGGCCGCTGCCGTTGATGCCGAGCTGAACGGTACTCGTGGACTGATTCTGACTCAGCATGCAGGGCAAACCGTCTTGTGGATCACAACCGGAGAACTCGACGCTCAGCAACAGATCTGCGCCGGTGGTTGCCTGTGCACCCATTGGGCTCAACGTCGCAACTGCGCCGTGTGGCACGTAGTTGGGTTGTACCATCGTGTTGGTATTGCCGTCTTCCGACAGGTAGTAGCGAATCTCGACCTTGGTCAAATCGAGATCCGCCGCATCGAGATTGGTCAATGTCAGGTTGATGCCGAAGTAGTACGTACTCGCGCCGTCTTGCGCCCACGTGCACGCGAGCGTCACCGGCGTCTCCGGTTCTGGCTCTGGTTCTGGCTCCGGCTCTGGTTCTGGCTCCGGCTCCGGCTCCGGCTCTGGTTCTGGCTCCGCCGCGTCGATGGGCATCGTTCCGGAGTCCACCGCCGCATCCATGACCATTCCCCCGTCGGAGTCCGCGCCGCCGTCGTCCCACATCACGCCAGCGTCCACAATCACGATCGAACCGCCTCGACCATCCATTCCGCCTGCGCCGCCCGCGCTCGAATTGGTACCGCCTGCTCCTCCGATGCCCATTGCGCCGCCGTCGCCTCCGGCTCCAGCGGAGCCTCCTGCCGCGACTGGGGGCATTCCCCCCGCCGCGACGGGTTGTGTCGCGCTCGGCTGTGTCGGTGCGAGCGGGTTGGTCGGGGTCGGTTCAGAGGGCTCGGCGGTCGGGTCGCTCGGTGCCGTCGGTGTGGGCATCGGCGCAACAGTGGCGTTCGGCTCCGTCGATGTGGGGCTGGCGCTGGTCGTCGGGGTGCTTCCGGTCGAACTGGAACTCGTCGACGACGAGGAGCTGGTCGTGCTCGACGTGGTCGGCAGCGTTTCGGGAGCAGGGCTCGAGCTCTCCTCCCCGCAGGCGCAAACGACGCTCGCTGTAACCAGCGCACCGCCCCAAGCCCACGTGCTCCGGGCTCGGCCACGATGCCCGGGAACACCGTCGGCACCGCGCCCGTCCGTCATGGGACCGGTGGTCGAGCGAGCGGCGCTCGTGGTGTGCTCTTCTGCGCCGGACGCCCAGGGTTGAGGATGGCTTGCTCCCGGCTGCAGGGTACGGCGGCTATCACTACTCATCGAACACATCCTTTGCTTCATCGCCACCGACGCGGCGCCGACCTGTCTTGCCATCTGCCACGTTGGTGCATCGTGAATCGCCTGCGCCCATCGTGCGCTGCAGATGATACGTCGTCGCCTTGCTGAGTAACCCTCGGGTTTGCCTAATTCAACCCACTCCGTTAACGGTTCCGCCTCCCCGGAACGGGGTTCTCCCCGGAACGGGCGCGATCGCCGAAATCGCCGACGTGCTGCACATGTCGGCAGCGGTCTGGGGGGCAGATCGTCGGATCTCACATGTGTTGCCGGGGCACCCGTCAGCAGGCACACAGCCGTGCTGCTGGGGCTCGATTTGACGCGGCAGCCGACATTCTGCTCTGTGCGGGCGCGCCCCGGGAGGGGCCATGACAGCCAAATCGTACACGTTGGGAGGCCTAATCTGATAGACCGCCCCCGACCTTCCGGTCGAGCGTCCTTCACTGTCTCGCTGAAATTGGGACCCCTGTTCAGAGTCGCCCATGCTGTTCGCCAGCTTCGATTTCTTGCTGTTCTTCGCGCCCGTACTGCTCTTGTACTGGATTGCACGCGGCACGATTCGAGCACGTTGGTCGTTGCTGCTGGTCGCCAGTTACTTCTTCTACGCGGCGAGCGCGAAGCCGACGGGTGGGGGACTACCAACTCCGTGGTACTTCGTCGGACTGCTCGTCGCGTCAACCCTTCTGGACTACTGTGCGGCCCTGATCATCGCGTCCGCCCCGCGACCAGCGTTTCGCCGGCACGTCGGGCTCGGGGCAAGCTTGATTGGCAACCTCGGACTACTTGCCTACTTCAAGTACACAGGATTTGCCCTGCGTGCGGGTGGGGACATCGCTGGGGTATTGGGCCTTCCGTGGAGCGCGGGGGTTTTCGAGACTGCGCTACCCATTGGGATCAGTTTCTACACCTTTCAGAGTCTCAGCTACACGATCGACGTGTACCGAGGCCAGTTGTCGGCTGAGCGCAGCTTACTGCGTTTCTCCTTGTTCGTTTCCTTCTTCCCGCAACTCGTGGCGGGGCCGATCGTTCGCGCTTCGGAGTTTCTGCCCCAACTCCGCAAGCCGTTGCGAGTCGATGCTGAGGACGTCAACTTCGCCGTGCACCGGATCCTCAAGGGGTTGCTGAAGAAGGTCATTCTCGGCGACTTCATCGCGGCGTACTTCACCGACGTCGTGTTTACATCTCCCGATGACTACTCGTCGCTGGAGAACCTCCTGGCTCTGTACGCGTTTACCCTGCAGATCTACGCGGATTTTTCCGGGTACTCCGACATCGCCATCGGCATAGCGCGTTTGCTCGGATTTCGCCTTCCGGAGAACTTCGACCGGCCATATCAGGCGAGAGACGTCGCGGAGTTCTGGCGCCGGTGGCACATGACGTTGTCCACGTGGCTGCGGGACTACTTGTTCTTCCCTCTGGGCGGAAGTCGCGGCTCGTCTGGTCGGGTCTACTTCAACCTGTGGCTCACGATGTTTCTCGTCGGCATGTGGCATGGCGCGAGTTGGAACTTCGTGGTCTACGGAAATCTTCAGGCATTGGCCATGCTCTACAATCGCTACAACCGTCAGCGGGCGAGTACCGGCGTGGAAGGTGTGGGACTCGGGCCACTGTCGGTGAGCGGCGTTGCGGCCTGTTTGGTTGCCGTGCTGGGGGTATTCGTACTCGAACTCGATACCGTGGCGGGGCTTTGGCTCGGTGGGGCTGCGGGCGCAGTGGCTCTGCTCAACTCCCTACTGCCGCGCGCCAGGACCGCGCCATGGACGATCCCGCTGCACGTGTTGCTGTCGTTTCACTTCACGACGCTGTCGCGTGTCTTCTTCCGCGCCGACGATCTCGAACACGCTTCAGCCATGGTGGGCAAGCTGGTCCACTGGGATGGGTTCGGGGTGCGTCCCGGTTTGTTTCGCATTCAGGGGATGTTCACCTGGGTCGAGCACCATCAGGCGTGGCTGGGAGGGCTCGCCCCGGCGCTGTCCCTGTTGGCACACAACGGGATCGCCCTGTTGCTCGCGTGCGGTCTTGCGTATCACTTCACTCCGGCAGATTGGACCGAGCGGTTGGGGACTCGGGCCGTCCGGGCATTGCCGGCACCGGCGCTGGGGCTGGCATTGGGCATGGTTGCGGCCCTCGTCGCCCACGCGCTCGATGGCCCTCGCGCCAACATCTACTTCGCCTTCTGAACGCCCTGGGCGCCGGCGGTACCCCGAGTGCATACACTTGCTTTTTCTGCACGGCCGCGCCACGGTCCGCCCCACGAGGCCACCGCACCGAGATGACCGAGGATCGACCGACGCCAGAAGGACTGCTCGACGGCGAGCAGCAACACGCTAGCGTCGAGCTGTCCGAAGACGCGCCGAGTCGCGGCAGCATTGCTGATGGGGCACGCCGCCGCCTGCTCGGTGCTGGGGCTGCGCTCGGGGTGCTCATCGCATCGACCTACGTCGTACCGGCGCTGCATGGGCTACGTCCCTGGAGCCCCGATGAAGACTACATCCCATTTTGGAACATCGTCGGGCGCGAGCTTCTGGGGCAGGGTGTGGCCGCGGAAAAAGAACAGCGGAGTATGGCCGAGTTCGAAGCGCTCGCGAGCCAAGTCGCGCGGGCGCCGGCCCTACCAAACGCAGCCCCGAGCACCGTGATGAGTACGACCGCCGCTTCTGCAGTTCCGTCACAGCTCTCGGCCCCGGTGAAACTGTACCCGCCATACGAGCCCCACGCGGAAGACGACCAGGAGGTGGCAGTCCCCATCGAAGGCCTCGACCGTCTGGACCATTACTACGGTCAGCTCACGCTCACGGAGTTGCAGGTTCCCGGTGCGATCACTCGGGGTAGCCATTGGGGAGACTCCGTTCTCGGTGGCGATGGTCTGACTCACGCGATTCGCCGCCAGCTCCAGGCGCGCTTCGGGGATGCGGGGCACGGGTTTCACGCTCTGGGACGCTACAACTTGGCTTACTCACACCGAGGGGTCGTATATGCCGACCGTGGAGGCTGGCGATCCTGCGAAATCATCTTCAAGTGTGAGTCGGACGGGAGATATGGCTATGCGGGCGTCAGCTCGCGGTCATCCGGTGGCGGTACCAGCCGCTGGCGAACGTCGAAGGAGGGCTTTGGGTCGAGCGTTTCGCGCTTCGAGTTGTGGTACGCGCAGGACCCGGACGGTGGGCGTTTTCAGATCAAAGTCGACGGTGAGGTAGAACGTGTCGTGGACACGCGTTCGGCGGAGCCTGGCGACGCCGTCGAGACCATCGAGGTTCCCGACGGACCGCACCGGTTCGAGGTTCGCGCCATCGGCCAGGGTGAAGCGCGGGGCTACGGTGTGGTTCTGGAGCGAGATGTGCCAGGGGCCGTTTGGGACGAGCTGTCGTTGATTGGCTCGTTCACGCAACGGTTGGACTACCAGAGACCCGAGCACATCGCGTGGCAGGTCGCGCGGCGCGATGTCGATCTGATGGTGTTCATGTTTGGCGGAAATGACGTGCAACGCCAGAAGATGGACCTGTACCGAACGATGCAGCCATACGAGGACGAGTACTCGCGTGTGATCGCGAAGTTTCGCGCGGGCCGTCCGAACGCATCTTGCCTGATCATGTCGTTGATCGATCACGGCGAGCGCGTCGGAAAGTATGGCATTCAAACGCGTCGAATCGTTCCAAAGCTCGTTGAATCTCAGCGCAAAGTCGCGCTCGAAGGCGGCTGCGCGTTTTTCGACACGTTCAGTGCGATGGGGGGCGCCGATTCCATCGGGCGCTGGTACCACGCCAACCCCAGGTTGGCGAATCCGGATTTCTCCCATCCGACTTTGGCAGGACAGGAAGTCCTCGCGACCCTCTTCTACCGCGCGCTGATGGGAGGATATGTGCAGTTCCGCAAGCAACACGAAGGTAATCCGTTGCCGCAATTGGAACTGCCCCCGAACAACGCTGGCGTCGGGCGGCCACGCGGCGAAGTCGACGCCGCCGCGTCGACGCCGTGAGGTCCCGGTCGCTCCCGCGGTGGTGATTCGACCAGTCGGGTCGAGCTGGTCCGCTCACCGGGCACGGCACAGTGGGGATCGCGAGGGCCAACAGCTGCGGCTCAGCAGCCGACCGAGCGCGACGTAGCGAGGTCGGTGGGCAAGCCCAATCCCGAGTACCGCCGGGTGGAGCCAAACCTACAGCGGCCGTCCTCGATGCCTCCTAGCCCCCGGAGCCATAGGGCCCTTCTACGTGGAAGGTGAGCGATGGCCGTGGAAGTGACGCTCGGAAGCGTTGCAGTCCACGAAGACTCGGCGTTCATTTTGATCGTGAGGGGTGTCACGGCTCGTCGACGCGAGGAAGCCGAGTTGCTGCTTGCTCACGCGGAATCGAAACGCAACGAGCGCACGTATACGACGCTCGCGGCCAACATACCGCGCGCATTGGTCGCGCATTGCTCGATGCCGAGCGGCGAATCGTCTTGGCCAATCGCGCCGATGCTGAGATGTTTGCGCTCGATCATGAAACCATGAACGATTTGAATCGGGAGCGGTTCGTCGATCACGTACGCCAACGTGCGCAAGAGCCCGAACAGGTCGAAGGCCGCTTGGTCACGGGCGCACAGCGGTCGACCACCGAGTTGATCTTGAGCCGACCGCGTCGTCGTGGGTTGCGTCGTTCCTGGACGCCTGTTGTCGGGGGACGGCTTTCTCGTCGTTTGGCACGATGTGACGGCCGAGCGCGACCTGCTCGATCAGCGCGAGCGGCAGCTCTACGTCGACCCGCTCACGGGCATCGGAAATCGACGCGCCGCGGAGCAAGCGCTTCACCTCGTCGCGCGTTGGGGCGGCGAAGAGTTTCTTGCTGTGCTTCCAGTCTGGTTGCGTGGTGCAAAGCTATTTTGCGAGCGCGCGCGCGCGGCGATCGCCGAACTCCCGACACGCGTTCCACTGACCATTTCCGCTGGAGTTGCCGAGATGGCGGCCGCAGAAGCGCCGATGGCCACCGTCGCTCGGGCCGACGAACGTCTGTACTGCGCCAAAGCGGAGGGGCGCAACCGAGTGTGTTGAAGGTTTCCTCGTTGCAACCGCGATGCATTCAGTCGGGCTGCAGATGGAAAGCGTCGTAGCTGCGCATCAGTGCGTCGCCGAACGCCATGCCCAGCTTGACGTAACCCCGCGCCGTGAAATGAATGTGGTCGGGCGCGCCCAACGCTGGTTTTGCCTCCACCCAGCGGTGCATCGAGCCTTCGCCACCCATGAACTCGAACGTGTCCCAGAATGCACAATCATAGCGCGGCGCGAGCTTGCGCTGGACGTCGATGATGTCCAGAAGTCTGCTGCGAGTCTTCCAGCCGTCGTCTCCCTCGCGGGGGAAGTCGCCCGGCCCCATCAGCACGCAGCTCGTGGTGGGAAGGGCGGTGCGTAGGCGCTTCAACACCTCACCCAGCTGCGTCTCGTAGACTTCGATCGGTTCACCGACGTCCGTCGTTTCGTTCGTCCCGTAGGCGAAGACGACGAGATCGGGTGAGCGCCGGGTGAGATGTTCGACCCACAACGGCATGTCCCAGGTGAGCATGTTGGCCGCGCGGGTGCCGTTGATGCCGAGCGTATCGACGACGATGCCTGGCGCGCTGCGTTCGATGCTGATGCCATACAGGCGGATCGGGCCGTTGCCTCGCGGCCTCACTTGGACTTCGTGCCAGCCCAAGCCCAGTTGAATCGTCTCGTACCGGGCCTCGACTTGATCGGCCGCACCCGTGAGAATGATCGGCTTCTGACTGTCGATGCTCAGCTTCAGATCGCCGCCTCGCGGTTCGGCTGCATAGTACAGCTCGTAGTGATCGGCGGCCAACTCCAGGTCGCGGTCGTTGGCCGGAGAAACCTCGGCGTAGGCGTAAGGGAAGCGTCCGACGACGCTCAGACCAAACAGGCCGAAGAGGCCGTGCGGGGGCGGTTCCTTCTTCTGGGCGTACTCGGTTCGAAATCCGGTGCTCTTGACGCGAAAGTCGAACTTTCGGTACCAGGGGTTAATCAACGCCATCTGCATGAACCCCGGGCCACCATTGCCGAAACGGCTCTGCAGGTAGTAGCGGAGGTAGCCGGTGTACAGGTCGCCTTGCGTGTGTGAGGCACCGTAGACGGCAATGCGGAGCTTCTTGTCTTCGTCGCGACCCGTCGCGAGACGTTCGAGGGCGTCGTTGAAATGCTCGAGCGCCGATTCGTTCTCGACGGGGATGAATTGGCCCAGGGTATTACCGTTCACCCAGGCAGGGATGCCCGCTTCGTCGACGGGGATGTCGCTCGATTCGACGACCCGCCCCGCCTCGTCCTCGATTAGCTTCGAATCACCGAGGATCCGCGCCTGCGCCCGAGCGCGCAGTGCCAGGACCTCGTGGTTGTAACTCGGCGAGTCCGCGTCGACCGAGCTGGGCGCCTGTTCGGGAGCTGGTTGCGGTACCGGAGTCACGGCCGGGGCGGGCGGGGGCGGCGCCGGCGTTGGCCGCGCTTGGGGTGATTCAGCCCGCGGCAGGCGCTCCGGTGGCGCCGCACACGACAACGACAGCCACGCGGTGAGAAACAGGCCGCGGCGGGTGTCGAGCGTCACGCCGTTCAGCAAAGCGCGGGCGGCGCGGGATGTCAAACCGCAAGGTGTATCGGCTTCGCCCTGCTCGTCGCAACGACTCCCGAGCGCTTCAAAGCAGAACCGTACACAGTAGCGTCAGCGCGCAGGTGCCTAGCAGGTTCAGTTTCAGCCCAGCCCGCGACATGTCGGTGATGGTGATGTGCTCGGTCCCAAATACTATCGCGTTCGGAACCGTCGCTACCGGCAGCATGAACGCGCAGCTGGCGCTGAGCGCGGCGGGGACCATCATCAGGCGGGCATCCTGACCGGCTGCCGCGGCGGCAGCGGCCAAGATCGGCATCAACAGGGTGGTGATTGCCGTGTTGCTCGTCACTTCGGTCAGGAACGTCACCAGCAAGCAGAGCAAACCGATCATCACGACTTTCGGAAGGCTGGCGAAGCCGGCCAATCCGTACCCGATGGTCTGGGACAACCCCGAGGCATCGAACGCCTTCGCGATGGCTATCCCTCCGGCGAACAGCAGCATCAGACCCCACGGCAGCCGCCGTGTTTGCTCCCAGTCCAGCATCCTGCCGCCCTCGCCGTTGGGCAGGACGAACAACAACAGGGCCGCCCCCAATGCTACGGTGCCGTCGTCCGCCGTGGATTGAGGCAACCACGCCGCCCAGCCCCCGAACGGCTCCTTGCGGGTCATCCACAACGCTGCCGTCAAAGCGAACACCCACAGCACTCGCCGCTGTCCGCGAGTCCATCTCACCCGCTCAATGGGGATGTCGGCACCGACCCCCCGCAAGCGCTTGGTGAGGACCAACCACGCCACGGGTAGCAACGTAACCGTGGCCGGTATGCCGATGGCCATCCATTGCAGGAAGCTGAGCTCCTGTCCCGAGTGCTCGCGGTAGACCCCCATGAAGATCACGTTCGGAGGCGTGCCGATGGGGGTGCCGAGTCCGCCGATGCTGGCGGCGTAGGCGATCCCCAGTAGCAGTGACTTGGCCAATTCTGGTCGGGCGCCGTGCTGGGCGATGACCGCCAATGCCACGGGCAGCAGCATCAACGTGGTGGCCGTGTTCGATATCCACATGCTGAGTGCCGCTGAACAGATCATGAACGCCAGGACGAGCTGCTTCTCGCTGCGGTTGCCGATCGCGCGCAGCAAGCTGAGCGCTACGCCGCGGTGCGCGCCGCTGCTCTCCATCGCCGACGACAGCAGGAAGCCGCCGAGTAACAAGAGGATGAGGGGGTGCCCATAGGCGCCCGCCAGGTCCTTGGGGCTCAGCAGACCGAAAGCGGGAAAGCCGACGAAGGGGATCAGTGACGTGGCTGGGATCGGTATGGCTTCGGTCACCCACCACGCCGCACACCACGCGGTCAGCGCGGCAGTCAGGACCGCGGGTTGCGCCAGGTCGGCCGCGCTGCACGCGATGCCGACGCCGATCGCCAGCAGGGGGCCGAGCAGCAGTCTGTGCATGGTTTGCATTGCGGCGACTCGGCCTAGCTCTCGAAACTCGTACCCCGACCCAGGCCGCGCATTTTCGCGCTTGGTGTCGTGCCCTCTTACCGTATCTTCAACCGGTGCCCAAACTGATTGTTCTGCAAAGCAGCATCGGCCCGTGCAAGGAGGTCGAGGCCGCGGGAGGCGAAGAGCTCGTCGATCTCGCGGACGAGCATTGGCTGCCGATACCGTTCTCCTGCCGTTCAGTCACGTGCGGCACCTGTCACATCGAGGTCTTGGAAGGGCAGGAGTACCTCGAGCCCCCCGAAGACGAAGAGATCGACCTGCTGCAGATGATTGGCGGTCCTGCACACAGCCGCCTGGCGTGCCAGGTCAAGTTGAAGGCGGGCGCGGGCATGATCAAGGTTCGGCCCGTGTAGCTCTCGGCAGATCCACGGGCGCGTACGGATGTCAGGCGCGCAAGGTCACAGCGCCTGGAACCACCGAGACGTCCAGCGGTAGGTGACCCGGGTTCTCACCGTCGAGCTCGAGCGAGACTCGTTCGCTCGTGTACAACGGGGATGCGGTGAAGTGACGCCCCCGGAACGTGTGAACCTTGTCCATCTGCAAATGAGTGCCCTTGTAGATTTTCGACGACAGCGAGAACGCGCCCGCCAGCGACACATCGCCGATCACGATGCACTCGAACACCCCGTCGCCCGGGTCGGCATCCGGCGCGATTCGCATTCCGCCGCCGAAGTATCGAGCGTTGGCAAACGCGGCCAAGTACGTGGGGCCCTCGTACACGACCTTGCCGTCGACCGTCAGTCGCACCGGTTGGTTGCGGTAGCCCAGCGTTCCGCGGACGCTCGCAAGATAGAACGTGGTCTTGCCGCCCATCCATTTGGGCCCACGGTTCACGAGGCGACTGACGACCCCCGATATTCCGAAGCTGCCGACGTTGATGAAGGCGTGGCTGCAAACCTGCCCATCATCGTCGTGCAACCTGGCGAAGCCCAGATCGAGGCTTCTCGGTTCCGAGGTGAGCATTCGCTTCACCGCCTCGTCGATATCGTGGCTGAGGCCAAAGCTACGGCGGAAATCGCCGCCCGTACCGAAAGGCACGACCCCGAGCTGCGGCCCGATAACCGGATTGCCGCCTTCGTCCAGGTACGCTTGAGCGACCTCGTTGAGCGTGCCGTCGCCCCCCATCGCGGCAATGAGCTCCACACCGTCGCTGGCCGCTTGTCGCAGCAATTCTGCGGCGTGTCGCGGGCGAGCCGTTTCCGCAACTTCGCAGCTTTCTCCCGCGCGGGCGAACGCGGCAACGACGCTCGGGATCCCGTCACGCGCGCGCCCGGCTCCAGCGTTGGGGTTGACGATCAGTCGGACTTTCATGGAAGCTACTCCGCCGTATGCTCTAACGAGTTGGCGCTGCCAATCGGAAGTAGTTGGTTTTTTGCTGTTTCGGCCGGACGCGACCCCTAGTAGACTACGCCTCCTGGTTGGGTTGCCGTGCGCTGTGCTTGCTCCACCATCGTTGATCCACTCAGTTTGCTCTACTCAGTTTGCTTCACTCAGTGTTTTTCGCTCCGCTCATGCAGCGACGCCGCGGTCGTGATGCTGGGCGCTTGCTGAAGTAAAAAAGTACATCGCGAGGTTGCAGGTACGAGAATGTCGGTCGAGGACGAGCGCAAGCTCTTCGTGGCAGGTTTGGACGAATCCGCGACGGAGCAGGGGCTCCGCGAGCTATTCGAGTCGGTCGGGGGCACCGTTCAGGAGGTCAGCGTCCCTCGGGATCGAGCCACGGGTATCGCCCGCGGCTTTGCTTTCCTGACGATGGCGACAGCCGAGGAGGCGCGCGCCGTGCGCGCGAAGCTGGACGGGAGCATTCAGGGCGGACGTTCGATTTCCGTTCGTGAGTTCCGCGGGGATCGAGGAGGTGGGCCCACGAACCGTCCCTCGCAACCGCCAGCCGCGAGTGAGGAGTCGACGCTGTATCTTGGCAATCTGCCCTTCGACTGCTCGCCTGCCGACGTCGAGCAGTTGTTTGCCGACAACGGCTTCGACCGCGTTCGCCGCGTTCACCTGCCGACGGACGCGGACGGGCGCGCTCGTGGTTTCGGGTTCGTCACGCTCGACAGTGCTGACAGCGCGCGGCGTGCTGCCGATGAACTGACTTCGCTGGAACTTCGCGGACGTTCTCTGTCCGTGAGCGTTGCACGGGCGCGTGGCGCCCCTGCCGGCGGAGGCGGTCCGCGGCCGACGCGACCGCCGATGGCGCGTCCCCCCATGTCTCGGCCTGCTGGGCCGCGTACGCCGCCCACCGCACCGGCCAACGAGCCTGGGCCTGGCTTTGCACCGAGTTTTCCCCCCGCCGAAGCTGGAGGGGAAGCTGGCGATGCACGTCGTGCCAATCGCTGGGAAAAGAAGAAAGACAAGAAACGCAAACAGCGGCTCGGCTCGGAAGAGCGCCAGCCAAAGAAACGGCGGGGGGGCGGGAGCGGCAGCTTCCGTTCGACCCGGGCAGACGATTACGTCGACGACTGGGACGATGACTGAGCTGGGCTGTTCGGCCGTTTTGTAGTCACGCCACATGTAGGTTGCTGCCTCCGGGGCAAATTGCTTTGGGGACAACCGGCGTGCTAAGCCGCCGAACGCCGCCAGATTCGGGTGCCTTCGGGGCGACGACGACCATCCGCGGCTGAGTAACCAATGATTTTCGACTGGCTCTACGGTCTGTTTTCGAATGACCTCGCCATCGACCTGGGTACGGCGACAACGCTGATCTACGTCAAGGGCAAGGGTATCGTGAGTTGCGAACCGTCCGTCGTCGCGGTGTCCCGCGATGCGCGCGGTGACAATCGCGTGTTGGCGGTTGGGCGAGAAGCCAAGGAAATGCTCGGGAGAACTCCAAGCAACATCCAGGCGATTCGTCCGTTGCGGGACGGCGTGATCGCGGACTTCGAGATCACCGAGGCGATGCTGCGGTACTTCATTGCCCGCGCACACAACCGCAGGACGCTCGTCAAGCCCCGTATCATCATCTGCGTGCCTTTCGGGATCACCGAAGTGGAGAAGCGCGCGGTGAAGGAGAGCGCGGAGAGCGCCGGTGCTCGTGAAGTCTACTTGATCGAGGAGCCGATGGCGGCGGCGATCGGTGCCGGATTGCCGATCACCGAACCGAGCGGCAACATGGTCGTGGACATTGGCGGTGGCACGACGGAAGTAGCCGTCATTTCGTTGGCCGGTATCGTCTATTCGCAGAGCGTGCGTGTCGGCGGCGACAAGATGGATGAGGCGATCGTCGCGTACATGAAGCGTAAGTACAACTTGGCGATCGGGGACCAGACCGCCGAGCGGATCAAGATGACCATCGGAAACGCGTATCCCCTCGACGAGCAGCTGACCATGGAGGTCAAGGGGCGCGACATGGTCGCCGGGGTTCCCAAGACCGTCGTCGTCAACTCCGACGAAGTGCGGGAGGCATTGGCCGAGCCGCTCAACACCATCGTCGAGGCGGCACTGCTGGCTCTCGAGCGTACCCCCCCGGAACTTGCGGCGGACATCGTCGACAAGGGCGTGGTCCTCACCGGTGGCGGCGCGCTGCTCAAGAACATCGACGTCTTGTTGCGCGAAGAAACCGGCTTGCCCGTCATGGTCAGCGACGACCCGATCAGCGCCGTGGTTCTCGGCAGTGGCAAGACGCTGGACCACATCGAACTGCTGAAGGAGGTCGCCATCGGTTGACGGTCCGTCTCCGAGAGCGCTCCTTCGGTGGGTCGGCATTCGTCCCAGCCATGTTCAGTCCCCCAATCCCAACCCCGTCCGAGGCCACATCGGAACCCTCAGGTTGAGTCGTGGCTCCTTTTCGACGCTACAGAGACACCGCGCTTGTGGTTCTGCTTCTCGCGGTTCCGTTCTTCTTCTTGCGGGCCAGCATTCGCAACCCACAGGAGATGAACCCCATCGACCGCACGCTGATGCGGATCGCAACACCCGTCGAGTATGCCGCCTCGGCGTTGGCGCGAGGTGTGAGCAGTCTCATCGGCGACTACGTGTATCTAGTCGACGTGCGGGCTGACAACGACAAGCTCGCGTACGAGAACGCGCAGCTGAGGGCTCGCGTCAGCGAGCTCGTGGGCGTGGAGGTGGAGAACAATCGGCTGCGTGGGCTGTTGAATCTTCGAGAGTCAATCGACGCAGAAACTGTCAGTGCCGTGGTCGTTTCGAAAGACACGACCGACTACTTTCGAGTGACGCGAGTGACGCTCGACTCGACGGGCGGTGGCGTCAAAGAGAACATGCCGGTCGTCGCCATCGGCGGCGTCGTCGGAACCGTTCAGCGCGTGGCTGGCGCCAAGATCGACGTCCAGCTGGCAGTGGATAGCGGTTTTGGCGTGGACGTCGTCGTGGAGCGCACTCGGGCTCGTGGTTTCGTGCGCGGGATCGGCAACGAGGGGCAGTACGTCGTCCACGTCGAATACGTCCGTCGAGATGACGAAATCGACGTCGGGGACGTCCTGCTCACCAGTGGGTTCGGTTGCCGTTTCCCATCGGGGATTCCCGTTGCTCAGGTCACGAAAGTGGTCAAACGCGAGTTCGGCATCTACCAGCGCGTCGAGGCCAAACCCACCGTCGACTTCTCACGACTGGGCGAGGTGTTGATCATTCAGAGCGAGCAAGAGAACTGTACCCCGCAGGAGCGGGCGAGCGCGCAGCGGTGAATGATGCGTAATGCCGCCGTCATCGCCATCGGAATCGCACTACTTCTGGTTCAGGGTAACCTGTTCCGCTTCCTCGGTGGCTTGAACGTTCACGGGATCACGCCGAACCTCGTGTTGCCGCTGATCGTTTTCTTGGGCGTTCACGAAAGCGCCATGGCGCGAGGTGCGTTGTTGGCGTTCGGCTTGGGCTACGCTACCGACTTGTTCGCTTCGGCGCCGATTGGCCTGTTTACGTTTTCTTCCGTCGCCGTGTGGTGGCTGTCCCGGGTGACCGCAGTCAGGCTGAGCGCTCAGACACTCCCGACCCAGGTGTTCTTGGCTGCCGTCTTTTCGCTCATCGAAAGCGCGATCTTGCTGACTTTGCTCGCGATCTTCGGTGTAGATGCGCAACGTCCGCTCGAGATCGCGACGTTGATCGTTCCTCGTGCCATTTCGACGGGGATCGTATCGCCGCTCGTCTTCAGAATCGCCCATCGACTCTACCAAGGCGTGGGCGCGCCTCGCGCCGCAGAGGGGGGCGGTAGCTCGTGAGGCTACTGGTTCAGCGAAGTGACGTCGGGGAGTTCCGTCGACGCTATCGGTGGATGGTACTGACCGTGCTGGCCGTCTTCTTCGGG
>QJWJ01000414.1 GCA_003235365.1 Deltaproteobacteria bacterium | reverse complement strand
CGAGCGAGCCACCTTCGCCAGCTGCTCCACAGATAGTTCCTCTTGCAGGTGACGTTCGATGTAGTCGACGACGCGGTTCATGCGCCGGGCGTGAGGGTGGGGCTCCGCGTCCACAAGGGCATCCTGTCATCAGCCGGTCGGCATGTCCTGACCGTAAGTGCGATTTGAGCGACGCTGGGCGATGCCCGTCTGGTCCGACAGCCCCCTCTGCTCCAGCGCCAACGCGCGCAGCCATGCCAATTCCAGTTGCTCCCGGACACTCCCCGATTCGCTCGAGGCGTCGTCCAACTGCCGCTGCGCCAATCGCTCACCACCCGCAATCAGGGCAGCATGGACTTGATACTGAATGCGGGCTGATTCGCGCCGCTCAGCGCTCAGGTTCCCTGCACGAAGGGCTTCGGTAGCGCGGAACAGCCGCTCGCGAGCTTCAGGAACCTTCCCGATCACGAACGCCGCCCAGATCTGGATCGAACTCAGTGCCGGACGAGCGCCGACGACGTCGGCGGGCAACCGTTCGAGCCAACCCAGTGTCCGGACTTGTCGCTGCAAGCGAGGTTTGCGTTCGGGCGTGTCCGCGGCCCACCCCGATAGGCAGGAAGAGCCAACCGCGCGGGGCTCCGCTCGTTCGCGACACTGGCAAAGCGCGCTCCACTGCGACGCTCGTGTCGGTCGCACCTCGTGATGCCTGACTGATGGCGAGCAACGACGTGTCACCCAAACTACTCGTTGCTGCAACCCGGGCACCCCAACGCCACGGGAAACAGCGAGGCATCACCTCCCGCTGCCACCCACGCGGCACGTTCGATACAGCGCGAGGGGTGCCCCGTCGCTGGTGCGAGAAACGAAGTCGAGCCCTGCCTGCCAGTAGACGGCATCGGCGTCGGTGCCGATGTGGCTGTCGTAATCGTCGTCATCGTAGGCTCCGTGTCGTTCGAGTTGGCGTGGCTCCGTCTGAGCCGACGACAGGTCTGCAAACCACAGCCGTCCTCGGTCGGACACCGCGTAGAGCTCGCGCTCGACGACGATCGCTGCGAGCTCTTCGCTTTCGAGCACGGAACCCAATCGCTCCAACTGCGTCGGATCAGCCGGCGTGAGCGGTTGCGCCTGGCTGAGGTCTGGCATCACATCGACGGGATGAGGAGTCAGCAGGGCTGTCATCTTGTCCACGCTCCACCAGCGCTGTGCCGTTTGCAGGTGAACGAACGCCGCATCGACGACCAGGTCGTGGAATGGTTCGTCGAGCAGCAGCAATTCGCCGACGACACCACCGCACCCCAGGCGTCGAACGGCTTCGGTTTGTGCTTGGAGAGCGTCGTCCACGACCTGAGCACCAGCTGGACGTTCACGGCAGCCACATCCGCACTCGTTGAAGAACGCAGCGCGACCTGGCGGACATCGAAACGCTGACGAAGTGCATGCTTCGGGCGAGAGGTACGCGAACTCCAGCACCACCTGTCCGCAGGTCGAGAGCCGCAGCGGAGGCTGGGCGCTCGACAGATCCAGCTCTGGATCGTCTGAGCCACCGTCCGTTTCTGGATCGTCTGAGCCACCGTCCGTCACGGTGACGTCGACATCGCCCACAGCGGGTATCCCGACGCCAGCTTCAGTCGCAGCCGCTTTGGTAGGGCCCCGATGCGACGTCTTGGCTACCGAACTCGCTTCGCCCGTCGAACAGCCGACGACGAGCAACATCAACGGCAAGTTGAGCCATGCACTGCTCACCGAGGAGAGATGTCGCATTTGCGGCCCCATGCAAACACCAATCTCGGTCATCAGTGCACTTTGTGGTCACCCCACCGTCTCACCATGACGAGCGTGGCCGCGATGCGTCGCCCGAAACGCACTACCCGTGTCGACTGCGGGGGAAGGGTAGGCCCGTCCCCGCCGTGGCACGGCGCGTGGCACACGCCGTGGCGCAAGGGCGAACTTTCATTCACCTCAACGAGCCGCCTCGCGTTCCGTTTGCGCCGACGGGTTCGGGCCCAAAGGGCCCATCAATGGGAGATGAGATGAATACGAATCGATCCGCGTCGAAACGACGCCAATGTGGAGATGTGTGTGGGCGCCTCGCAGGCGTCGTGTTTTGGGGTCAAATCGCCTCGTTGTGCGCGATCCCTGGCTGCGGCGGGGAAACACTTCCGAATGCCCCGCCGACACAAACGGTGACGCAGGCGGTGGGGAGCAGCTGTACCAAAGCGCCCGCCTCGCCGGTGGCCTGGTTTCACCTGCGCGACTTCGACGACCTCGGGCAGACCGCCGATCTGGCAAATGAGCTGCACGGCAGCGTCGTTACGACGTCACCACTACCTCCCGCGGGACAATCGGCGCCGCTCGCGTTCGATGGTCAGAGCTACGTCGTCGACGACCACTACGATCGCATCGAGTTCAGCCCAGACGGCTTCACGATTTCGGTCAACGTCAATCCGACGTTCGGACAGAGCCCCATGACGATTGCCGGGCGAGCCCTGGCCGGCGCGCCCGGTTCTTGGCGCCTGACGACGGGCAAGACGCCCAAACTCGGCAGCTGGGTGACCATGACGGTCTGCGACGGCGTGTCTTGTGAGGGAACGACGCTGACGGAGTCGGCGCTCGGCGCTCAATGGGTGAACGTCAGTGCCACAGTCGTCGACGAGACGCCATCATCCGAAACGAACCAGTTTTCGATCGCGCTGCGCACTCAGCTTCCGGGTCAACCAGCCAGCACCACGCAAAACACGTTCGTGACCGCACAGAAGGTGAGCTTCAACATCACCGGCCCGCTCGGCATCGGAGCGAACCTGCTGGCGGTCAGCTCCGACGAGGAAGTGTTCGAGCCACTCACGGACGTCGACGCCGACCAGGTTTACACCGGCGGCCTGTCTGACCTGCTCCTGTGGGATGGGCCGAGGAGTGAAGAAGACCTGGCAGCGGTGGCGGATGCCGGCTCAGGTGGACTGTGCGAGCACTGCGCCAAGGACGTCGTTGCGCCGGTGATTGAGTGTCCCGATCCGCAGTCGTACTTCGACGGCGCTCCAGTGGCGCCTCCGAGTGCGGTCGCGCTCGACGATTGCTCGGACAATCCCACCGTCACGACCAGTCAAGAAAGCCTGTTACCCACGGAAGACGAAGACAGCGTGATCGTCACGTACACCGCCGAGGACGACGCAGGCAACCAGGCCAGCTGTGCTGTCGAGATGCCGGCGCGTATGCAACCGCAACTGCCTCCCGCAGAGAAGACCATCGTCACCAATGCCTCGTGTACGGTTTCCGTCACTCCCAGCACGGTGATCGACGGTGATCACGTCACGGTCAGTATCGACGACAACACCTACACGTGCAGCAACGGCAACTGTGACGTCTGGGAGCACTTCTTCGTGACGCGCCCGGGGCTCACGTTCCAGCATTGGGGCGCGTACGGGTTGATGAATCAAAGCTCCCACACGGGCTTCGGAGGCAGCTGGGGTCGGGCTGCCGAATCTGCGCTGATTCTCGAAGACGCTCAGGCCACGGCCGTCGCGTGGATGGTCGCCTACGACTCGGCGACAGGCGACTACGTGACGTCCTGGTGGTGTACGGACGAGTTCACCATCAAGCCCCGTATCACCGAATACTGCGACATCCCCATCAGCACCTGGCACGATCGGGTTTCGTCGGGTCAGACAGCACTGCACGTCCTCGACCCCGGTACGTGGAATAGTGGCTCGGGCTGGTACCAAGGCACCAACCTCGACGACTTGATCGTCGGAAACCAGCACGACAACAAGATCAGGGGGCTAGACGGAAACGACTGCATCGTCGGCAAAGCCGGGAACGACAAGCTGCACGGCAACGACGGGGCAGACCGAATCGAGGGCGGCGATGGCAACGACACCATCGAGGGCAACAGCGGCAACGACACGTTGTGGGGCAACGCGGGGGCCGACGACATCCATGGCCACGGCGAACCAGACTGGATCTACGGCGGGAGCTGGGGCGATCGCATCTGGGCAGGTTCGGGCAACGACAAGGTCTGGGGTGACTCTGCCAACGACCGCATCTGGGGCGAGTCGGGAGCGGATACTCTCGAGGGAGGTATCGGCAACGACGAGATCAAGGGCGGCGCGGACGGCGACAGCATTCTGGGCAAGTCGGGCTGCGACACCCTCGAGGGCGACGGGGGCGACGACTGGATCTTCGGCGATGAGGGTGAGGACCGAATTTGGGGCGGCGGTGATCGAGACACGATCTTCGGTGGAACACGCGGGGACTACATCCGAGGTGACGGCGGTGACGACACCATCCAGGGCAACGCCGACGACGACATGATCTGCGGCAACGACGGCGCCGACACCATCCAGGGCAACTCGGGAACCGACGAGTGTCGGGGTGGAAACGGGAACGATTCGATGAGTTGCGAAGACCAATCGGGACGCATCTGCAATTGGAACAACTGGGGGGTGAACTACCTGTGGCCGTGTGACTGAGCTGTTCTGACGTTGGAACGCGACCCTGCCGCGAGGGCGGGGTCGCGCCACGACTGGGAGCGGAGGCATCCGTGTCTCGTATTTACGGTGTCGGTGGTGGATCTGACGGCACCGCGAACGGACCATTGAGCGAGATCGCCGGAACGACACCCAACTCGTCGAACCCGACGGGTGAGGTGGTTTCGTTGCCCAATTGACCGACTTCGTTGGCGCCCACGCAGTGCACTCCGGCGTTCGTCACGAAGCACAGATGACGGCCCCCGGCCCACACGTGCAGCGGCGGCCGCTGCGGCGCCGAGAAGACGCGCACACCACGCCCCGACTCGTTCGACAGCGGCACCGTCCCCCAACACGCGAGCTTCTCGCTGAGCGTCCGGGCGCAGCTGAAGCCGTTGCCAGCGACAACCTCCAGCGCAAGTTCTCCGTCGAGATCGATGGGAAGCGGCGGGGAGCCGCCTGATGGCGCATCATCCCCGAGCGCCAGTTCCTCCCCCCAACACTCCACCGTGCCGTCCGAGAACCAAACACAGAAGTGTTCTGCTCCAGCGGTGATACCCGTTGGCGCAAGTGCACTTTCCAACTGTACGGGATGCAGTTGGGACCCCAGCTGATCGCTGATGACGCCCACTGGCGGAGAGAGACCGACACCGAGCTGACCCGACTCGCCCTGTCCCCAGCAGCGCACGCTTCCATCGTCGAGCAGTGCACAACTGGAGCTGTTCGACGTCGCGAGCCGCAGGGCCGTTCCCGGCAGGTTCACACTGGGCAACGCATCGCCCATTTGGCCAGGCTGGTTTCCCCGCGCCAGCGTGTCACCCAGCCCCAATTGCCCCGCGTCGTTGGCGCCCCAACATTTCACGGCACCGGTCGCCAACAACGCACAACTGTGCGCCGTGCCGAGCGCCAGACTCTCGACGAAACTGCCAGCGCCCAACTCGATGGGCGGCGTCGGCAACCCGAGTTCATCGACGGTCCCCCCACGCATCGCCGTGTCGCCTCGCCCCAGTTGCCCGCTGTCGTTGAGTCCCCAGCAAGCCGCTTCACCTAGATCGGTAATCGCGCAACTGTGGTGCGCACCAGCGAACACGCCGCGGTGATTGGACGGCAGCTCGATGAATATCGGCGGCAGTGAACGGCCCATTTCGCCCGGTTCATCACCCAGGTCGTCGAGGTGGCCCACGCCCAACTCTGCGTGGGCGTTGTGACCCCAGCACGTCAAGTAGTACGGCCGTACGTGAACGCAGGTGTGGCTCTCGCCCAGCGCCATCCCCCGCGCGCTCGAGTACACACGGCACTTGCTGCCGGCGTAGTCTTGCGCGCAGACGCACTGAGCAAACGTGGCGTTCTCGGCGCAGGTACCATACTTGCCGCAATCGAGCGCTGCACAGCCTGCGCTGGGTCCAGCATCGGTGGTCGGAGGGACGAAACCGATCAGTGGTTGTTCCACGGGATCGGGTCGCTGCAGGCCCCCGTCACGGGGGTCAATCAATGGGTCGATCAACGGTGAAGCGTCCAGGTCCAACTGGGAGGAGACGCCAGCATCTGCGGAGTGGGGCAGGGTGTCGGGGACGGGTTGTCCCGAAGCCGCGTCTGCTCGACTCTCGACGTCCCTTCCGAGCTCATCCATGACACTGTGCGGGGCATCGGCATCAACCCGCTCGGCGCCGTCGGCACCACTCGCCGAGGCATCGCTGAGGGCCATCGCGGGCGCCGCGTCGCGAGCGTTGCAGTAGCCCTCCCGACAAGACCAACCCGGGCCGCCACAATCCGAGGCGGTTCGGCAGGGAGCCAGGCACAGGGCGCCGCTGGGGTCGCGACACGTGAAATCCTCGCCGAGAGCTGCCAGTTCGACGCACTCGGCACCTGATGCCCGCTCGCCGCATCGGGTCGTCTCATCGCACGCGATGGTGCAGGTTCTACACAAACACCGGGCTTCGCCCGGGCACTCGTCATCCGCGGTACAACGTCCCAACCAATGCGTCAGACTGTCGTCCTGGGGCTTGTTGAGCTTGTCCGTGTGGCAAGCGACCGCTGCGGCCAAAGCAACGGCGACGGTCAGATGATTGAGTAGTAACAACCCACGACGCATCAGTCCCACTTCTCCTGCGGGTCCAGCGCCGGCAATTGCCCGTTGGACGTCTCGACGTACTGACCCAGATAGAAGTGCACCGTGGTACGCGCGTCTTCGTCGCAGGCATGTGCTTCGTTGTATTCGGAGACCCGCTGCCAAAGCGACGCGACTTCGCGACGGGTTCGGTCGAGCAGGGACAGGACCTCTTGCTTCAGCGGGTGATCGTCGCTCAGATGGAAGGCAGCGGTTTGCCCACCGACGAGATCGGACTTCCGCATTTCGGGCGTCGCCACTTTGGTGCCCAACGCCACGGCCACGGCGCGAAAGTGATCGAACACGGCGGCCTCCCAGCCGACGCTGCTTCCCAGCGGAACCGTGAAGCGACGCGCTCGCAGGGCTCCAGCCTCGTCGAGATGCACGCGTTCAGTTCGTAGCAACCCATCGACGGCCTCCTCGATATCGGGTTCTTCCAATCCGAGGCGCTGGGCCAACAGGGGGATCGAGCTCGCGCCGTGGTAGATGCTCATCCAAACCAGCGCGGTGGTCGCCTGGCGCCGTGAGTCGTCGCTGTGCTGGTCACCTTCCGACGTCGCGACGAAGTGGATCTCGCCACTCCTACGGTGTTGAGCAATGGCACCGCCGTTGACCAGATCGGCACAGACGGCGCCGATGTTGCTGGCGTCGTGGCGAAAGCGCTCCAGCAATTCGGAGCGACTCACGTTGGGGTGGGACTGAACGTATTCGAGCACGACCTCCCACAGAGTCGAATCCCGCTGCTGCCGTGTCTCCTCCAGGCGTTGAACCTTCTTCTGGTAACTACGCAACGCGAGCCCAAACATGTCGGCAACCACCTTGCGTCCCACGCCTTGGGCCTCCAACTCCAACGCTAGTTCCAAGAACACCTGGTCGGCGACGTGAGCCAGGGGTGCACGCACCCCGGCGGCAGTCGACAATT
>QJWJ01000145.1 GCA_003235365.1 Deltaproteobacteria bacterium | reverse complement strand
GAACACGAGCGCTCGTATCGCTACCTCGGCGAGCTCGAATGGCCCGATCCTCAGGACGAGTCCGACTCTCCACCGGTCGATCGCGATTCCTGCTACATGGCCGATTGGACCGAACTCCCCGCCTCCAGAAGGGACCCCGAGTAGCCCGCTTCGCGCCAGCAGGCGCTGTTGATGTGAACCCTCACTTCAGCGCGCGAAAGTGATTGGTCAGTTCGGCTACCGCCTTGGGAACGAGTTGCTCGAGGAGTGGGTTGTCGCTGCGGGAGACGAGCCAGCCCAACATGCACATGCGCCGCACGCTCAGTAGGCGCAGTGTCAAAGTTTCGTCGTGGGAATCGAAGCTGCAGTGCCGGGCGTAGCCGTCGAACAAGGCGTCCCTGAACGGCCCGATGTCTGCGAACCAGCCGCGGTCGCGGCGGTTTTCCAGCGCCGCCAAGGGGATCGTCAAGTCGTAGGCGAGAAACCCCCGACCACAATCGTCGAAGTCGATGGCAGCCAGGCCATTGGCGGTACTGAGAAAGTTGCCAAAGTGCAGATCGGCGTGGATCAGACCGAGCCGCTCGGGGAAGCGACGCTCGAAGCGTTGCAGTTCTCGCAACAGTTGCCGCCGGCCTCCTTCGAGCAGCCGTCGCTGTGAGGGGTTTAGCGGTGCCGCGTCGATCCTGCCGAGGGTTGGATTGTCGCCCAGTAGACCCGAGGCGTCCCAGTAGTTGCGGTGGATGACTGGTTGTCCACGGCTACCGACGTGCAGTCTGCCGATGAGCTCGCCGAGTTGTCGTAGATGCTCCGGGCGGGTCGAGCGTCTGAGAAATCGTCCGTGCACCCACCGCAGGACGTCACACTGGCGCGGTGCGCTGAAACCCGGTGCCGTTGCTTCGACGAGCAGCGTTCCGGCTCTGCTGCGGATCGGGACGGGAGCGAGCACTGCGCGGTTCTTGCTCAACCGCTCGAGCCAGGCGAGCTCTTCATCGAGCGCGGGCCGAGTGTGGTAGCCGGCGCGGTGGATGCGTACGAGCAACGATTGACCGCGGGTCGTGATTGCGCGGAAGGTCGTGTTCTCGGCGTGGTTGATGAAACGCAGATCGGTCACGTGCACCGCGTATTGAGCGAGTGCGGCCCACGCGAGTCGCCGCGAGCGCAGGACCTGCGCCCTGTAGCTGGCTCGTTCGAATGGGATCATGCTTCGGTGGCTCGGTGGTTGCCAAGCGGGGGAGGCAAGTCGACCAACACGGGTAACTTCGCCGGACGGTATCTTGTAGCGCGTTGCGAAGCCGCGCGGTACCCGGCCCGTGCGACTTGGTTGGGCTCTCCGATGCAATCGGTGAAACGCCGTGCTCTCGACGCGCGTTGCGCGCGAAGTGGAGGGGCGCCGTCGTGGCGACCCGCGCCCCGAGCGGAGGCTGCAGGGGGTGAAGGCAGCGAACGCGGGGCAGGCACCTCACGCCGCAGGCCCCGCTTCGAAGCTGACTCGACGATGTCTTTCGGCAGGCGTTGGTGGGTGGTGTTCATTCGCACCCACCGGGCTCTTTCGAGCTGCGTCGTGCCCGGTCACCCCAATCGGGCATAGTCGACTGCTTCGGACGAATATCCGAAGTAGCCGAAAGGCCCCCATGACGGAGGTGGAGGCAAGTAGCGACGGTGCTCTTCATACAGCGCGTAGACGTCTTTATCGTTCGGCCTGAGGTGGAACAAGACGACGAGCGCCAACAGGGGATCGGCGTGCACTAGCTCACTGGTCGTCTCCTTCGTGGCCAGTTTCTCCAAGGTCATGGAAACCAGCTCGGTGGCCCCAAAGTCGTAAACTTTGGAGCAGTATGGTGTGGTTGCCGGGTAGTCGCCAGCGAAGCGTCCCCGCTCTTCGATTCGCGGCTCCATCTCAGCGGGGATTTCAACCGCGATTCGCTTGCCCCTGGGATCAGCCCACGCGTGGCGTTGCTCTCGGAGTGCCATCACCGCCTCCCACAGCGCGTCCAGGTGCCACTCGAGGTAGTGAGCGATCTCGTGAACGATGATCGGTACCTCGTCTGAAACGTCCACCACGACTCCAGTCTCGCCGTGGTAGGCGCGTACGCCCGCGTGCAGGTGGTCTTCTCGCAATACGACACTTACCTTGGGAGATGGGATGGCTTTCAAAACCTTCGCCTCCACGATGGTCGCGAGTACTCCTTGGGCCTCGACGACGCGCTCCTTGGGATCGACTCCCATCAATTGATAGCCGCCTTCGTTGGCCTGCTCCACGTTGTCGCGAATGCTGCCGTTGGCCCAGACCAGACCGTTCATCTTCTGGTAGTTGCCTTGCAGAAGGTTTCTCACACAGGGCAAGCTCGCCACTCTGTCCACCATCGGATGCCATGGAGGTAGCTTCTCGAATGGGCCGGATGCAGGTGTTGAGAGCTTCTCACCAATGCCATACTTGGAGAGCTGCGCCTGACGACTTTTGCGCTGGTCCCCGATTGTCGGTAGCTTGTCCCCGGCCTTCATCCATTGCCCCCAGTCGACGGCGCGAAGGTACGGATCTCACGAGACCTGGGCAAGTTTGATTAGTAGTTCGGGCAGCGTGTGGGACGGCGCTGACTCGACGGACGGAGACCCGTGGAGCGATCGTCCATAGACTAACAATATGGACGGTCGTGCAAAGCTCTGCACGTCCTAGCAGTTACTAGGTAGAGGAGGGGCAGACCTAGCTCTCGTCCAGACAGTAGCTACGGCAAGTGTCGAGGACCCGACGCCGCGTCCCGCAGTCTAGTCATTGGACGGCGATTGAGTAACTTCCACGTCCGTACAGATAGTCGACGGACGTTGACTTGCCAGGTGCCCGTCCAGATAGTTACTGTACGGACGTGAGCGATTGATGAGTGACGTCACGGGAGTCAAGGTACGGACCAAGCCATTCGGAGGCAGCCGTCATGGGAGCACCGCCGGGGCGAAACGAGCGAGCTGAGTGGGGAGTCGAGCGATGGTCAGAAAGCACTACTCTTGGACTCGAGCGCGGCAGACGCGCAGTCGGCCGAAGACCCCTGCGCCGAAACACGGTTGGCTGCTCAGTGAGTTGGTGCAGCTGACGGGCGTGCCCGCTTCGACGGTTCGCTACTACGTTGCAAAGAAGCTGCTGAGACCGATCGAATTGCGCGGCACGCTGACGCGCTACGACCGGCGCGAGCTGTTGCGGTTGCTCGCGTTCAAGCGCTTGCGGGGTGCGATCGGCATGACCCTCGCCGACAAGAAGCGAAAGCTCGACACCCTCGGCAACTCGGAGCTCGAACAGTGGCTGCTTTCAGGCCCGCTTCCCGACGCCGCGCTCGAGGCGTTGGGACTACACCCGCGCCCCGTGGCCGCCGCGTCGCCCGTTGCGGCGACACAGACGGGCGGTGACGCTGACGAAACCGACCGAGGCGGAGCGAGGGCCAGTGCCTCGGGTGATCGCCGTGAATCGAGCAGCGGGAGCGACGATGCCGCGGCGAGAGCACTCGACGTGGGGCGAGCGGTCGTCGAACGGTGGCAGCGGATTGCGTTGTTGCCCGGCCTCGATCTGCTCGTTCACGACGACGCCAAGGCACCGGCCATGCACGCCGCGCAGCGGATCATCGACGAATACGTCGTCAAGTGAGCTCGACCGCTCGACTGCGGACTGCGACATCAGTGAATCCGAGCGTGTGGCTGGTGGGCGAAGTCTGTCAGGTGAATTGGGGCCCGAAGCGGCTTTCGAGCGTGCCAAACACGTTGTGAACGCTGGCCGCGCAACATCACTCCAGGTGTACGTTGTCGATCAAGGCGCCGGCTAACGCGCAAGCGAAGAGCGTTCCGTTCGAGCCCTGGAACGTGAGCAGCACGTCACCCGTCGCGGGGCCGCCCAAAGGAACGACGACCTGCTGGGCGGTCGTGTCGACGTTGACGGTGCCCCCGTCGAGCTCCACTTGGGAGAGCGTCTCACTGAGGTTCAACGTCACCGGTGCGATCGCGCCATGGTCGCCGCCGGTGATCAGGGTCTCGAAGGTCATCCCCACGAAGTGGTTGTCGTCTTCACCGATTTCGCAAGCCGTCGCGATCCTCGCGTCGAAGTGCAATTCCGTAGCCGTGGGATCAGCGGGTATGCGCAGGACGACGCGCGAGTCGGGAGCGCCGTAGAGCATCGTGTCTGAAGCGGCATCCGGGGGCAGGCTCACCTCGACCAGGGTAGCGCCCGAAACGCCGCGGCTCGCGCCGGACTCGAAACTGGGGTCTTCGAGCGCCCCGAACGTCCCCTCGGTAGCGAAGCCGAGCGGCGAGGGGGAGCCCACATTCGAGAAATCGAGGCCGTCGACTTCGACCAGATACCCAGTGTTGAACGTCAACACCCACGGCGTGGAGAAACCCACCGTAAACCCCTCCACCACATCGGCGGCCAACTCGGTTGCTTCGCCGTATTCGGACGTGAGCCGTGCACTGGCGCCAGGCTGCAGAGGTTTGTCGAGTGAAACGTACAGCGGCTCGATCACGCGAACCCGGTCAGACGGCAACTTCAGGGCAGGTGCGCGGTCATCTGGTGTGCCGCGCAGCGCAATGGGGAACGACTTGCCGGTGCCGTTGTGGCCGCCGAACCAGCGCGAGTAGGCGGTCCCCGAGACGAACAACGCGATTGAGCCGTCGTCGTCGATGCCGAACTGAAACTGCGCCGAGTTGAGAGTGGTGAAATCGTTGCTGGCATCGGGAAGCCAGCGCTGACCCAACGTGAAGCTCTCAGCCAGCGTCCAAGTTCCATCGACCTGCTCGAGGGTCGTGCGGTGAACGTTTCGTGTGGCGCCCCAAAGGATCTGCAACGCGTTGGCATCCGCTGCCTCGACGATGAGCGTTGCTGGCTCGCAGTCGCCGATGCAGCTTGGCTCGACATCGGGTTCCAGCTTCATGTCGAATGCCAGACCTACCAAGTCTGCCGGATCCGGCGACGGCAGCAGAGGGCCCTGGGGTGCTGTGTCTTGGGGGGCTGGTTGCCCGGGCATCAGCTCGTCCGGCCCGGCAGGAGCCGGCACGGGTCCGTTCGGCATCGAAGGGAGCGCGTTGTCCGGTGGGGTCGAGCTTGACGACAATGGAGTTGGACTGGGCTGTTCGCTTGGGAGCGCAACCGGAAACGGGGTGCTCGACGGCGACGCGGCGAGCGCAGGCTCTTCAGACACGGCGGTGCGGGGCGCAGCGACACCGTCCGTGACGTCAGGCTCGCCGACGGTGCCGTTCGGCCCGTCGCGGGAAACCGCGTCGGCGCCCGTGGTCGCGGCAGCCACGTTCGAGCCGTCGCCTGGCATCGCATTGCCGACGGAAGGATCGACGCCGGTGTCGTTCTCACCGTGTAGCCACCAATCGACCGGGGCATTGCGAGACGTGTCAGAAAGCCCCGACTTCGCGCCGCAGCTCGAAAGGGGCACGAGCAGGGTCAAGCTGACCAAGAGCGCGGACTGCCGACCACCCATGGGGCAGAAGTCTATCCAGTCTGGCCCGCGCTGTCACGATCCAGGGAGTTCAGCCAACGTTCGAGGCGCAGTTCGCGCTTTCCGGTTTGGCGGTGTTCCGCGGCTCGCCGTCGTAGCGCGACGATTTGGCAGGAACGCACCCAGTTGCGGCCACCGGTGGCCTGCCAGAGTGACTCGACTTCGGCAGCTGTCAACTGCCGGTATTCTCCCACGGCCAGGCCGCTGTGGTCCAACGGCCCGATGCTCTTGCGGTGCAAATGCACCAGTCTCAGATCGAGCGCTCGACACATACGCCGGATCTGGCGGTTCTTCCCCTCGTCGAGAATCAAGTGCAGCTCGGTATGATGCCGCGTACGACACACGAGCTCGGCGCGGCTCGCCGCGTCGTAGGCGGGGTTGCCCTTGTCAGTCAGTGCTTCGAGACGAGGGTCGTCGGCCTCGAACACCTCGTCCAGCCACAGCCAGTACTTCTTCTCGGTATGATTCTGTGGGCGCAGTACCGCGTTGGCGAGATCGCCGTCTGTCGTGAACAGCAGCAGCCCCGTCGTGGCGCGGTCCAAGCGACCCACGGGAAACGTGCCCGCAGGCATCTGAGCAAGCCACTCACTCAGATCGCGTTTGCCGTCAGGATCGCGGCAAGTCGACGTGGTCTGGCTCGGCTTGTTCAGGATCGCAGTGAAATGGTGCTGCTTGGGGCGGATTACCTGGCCGTCGAGCAATACCCGATCTTCCTCGAACACCAGCGACAGCGCCCCGCCGGGGATCGGCCTCGACGCTGCGGCGCCGTTCGGCAGCAGTTTCAGTCGCCCCTGGGCCCATGCCACGTGGATTTCTTCGATCGTCAGATCGGTGGAGTCCTTGACGTATTTTATTA
Organism: Deltaproteobacteria bacterium; assembly: GCA_003235365.1. GTDB lineage: Bacteria > Myxococcota_A > Polyangia > Polyangiales > Polyangiaceae > SZUA-265. The sequence goes on along the minus strand of QJWJ01000145.1, from coordinate 1,159 downwards.
GCCTGCGGGGAACGGACACGGGTTGGGCGACCCATAGCGTTCTTGGGTCCGAAATGAAACCCTTGCAACTGTTCTCGAGATCCATTTCTGCCGGTCTCGTGTTGTCACTCGATTCGGTATATCGTTGCGCGATGGCAATGGTTCAGTGGGGGCACACCGAATTCGTCTTGGCGTCGAGTCTCGCGTTTGCCGTCTCGTTCGCGTCCGTCGTTCAGGCGCAATCATCCGCGGTTGATGTGACCGCGAGCGGCGAGCGCGACACGACCCTGACCGCACCGACACCCTCGTTTCCCGCAACGGCCCCGGTGCCGGCGAGCTCCGCCGCCGTCGTGCCAACAGCGGCGCCGGCTCAGCAGACCGTTGGCTCTTCGGCTCCGCAGACGCCCCCCGTGGCGGCTGCTGCACCCGCTGCCCCGAGCGATGGCACGACGTGCCAGCCGGGCTGGGTTACTGAGGTCTATCCGCGAGCGACTCGCGTCGCGGTGTGGATCGAATCGGCGACGGGTGGCACCGCGGGTGTGCTGGTGGCGTCGCGCTACGTCGTGACCCACTCCTGGTTCTTCGAGCGCGGACGCGGGCCGTGGCGTGTTCGCTTTGCCGACGACGTGATCATCGAGGCTGAAGTGGTCGTGGTCGATGACGAGTCGCGGTTGGCAGTGCTGCAGCTGCACACACCCAGCAGCACCTCGCCGCTCGAGTATGCCGATCCGGGTGAAGTGGTTTCGGGCATGCCGCTATTGTTGCTCGGGCAACCGTCCAAGCGCTTTGGTGACGACGGCAGCGTGCGGTTTCGCGCCGTGCCCAGCGTCGGCTACGTGGGACCGCACGACGACAAACGAATGACGGTCGGCGCGACGTGGGGCTACGCGGGCGCGCCGCTGCTGGGCTGTGACGGACGACTGTACGGTGTGGCGACTCACTCTGAAAACGGAGCAGTGATCGCCGCTTCGACGAATGAGCTACGACGGGTGTTGGGATTGGTCGGCTCCGACGACAGTATCCACGGTTCGTGGCGCTGGTTCGGTTCGGGGTTGACCGGTCTTGCGATCGACGCCGAAAAGGACCTGGTCGTCGTGGGCCTAGCTTCCGGCGCGAGCGTCATCGGCTACGATCGACTCGACGTGTACATCGAGGATGGCTTGCTCTTCCCGGCGGGTGC
>QJWJ01000293.1 GCA_003235365.1 Deltaproteobacteria bacterium | reverse complement strand
TCCGAAGGCTACGGACGGTCCGACTTCCTCCAGCAGAATCGGGGTGGCTATCTGTGATGCGAAAGCGCAGAGGTTGATCGCGAAATAGAACCACCCGAAGACACGTGGGATCAGCTGCTTGTTCCGAACACCGAACTGGTCACCGACGTGCGCCGAAACGCAAGGCTTGATGCCACCAGAACCAACGGCGATCAGGGTGAGACCGATCGTCAGCCAGGCACGCGGAGAGAGGCCGGTTGCGAGTCCCAACCCCGTGTCGCCCAAAGCGAGCGCGAGGTGGCCGGCACAGTACAACAGCGACATGCTGAGTATCGTTCGATACTTGCCGAGAAATCCATCGGAGATGACCGCTCCGAGTAGCGGAAACAAGTATACACCAGTGCTGAACAGGTGATAGTGCTCTCGAGCGGCGGCGTCGCTCATCACTTCCAGTTCACCCGCGCTGTTGCGCAGGTACTCGGTCATGTACACCACGAGAATGGCGCGCATCCCGTAGTAGCTGAAGCGCTCCGCGGCTTCGTTGGAAACGATGAAAGGAATACCGGGGGGGAGGCTCTCGATGTCGAACGGCTTCGTCGCGTGGCTCATGGCGTGACGGCATCGTGACGTCGACCGCTGCTCGATGTAAAGAGATCACACACACTCTCTGTCACTGCCGACGGCGCGCGTGACGGCGCACGGGGCCGCGATCGGGTCGGGGAGTCGGGCAGGGTGACGCCGCGCACTGGACGAAGTGCGGACATGTGTGTGGAAGGTTCCGGATGGCCCCGGCGGAGCTGCGCTCAGGGCAAGACGGAAGAAACTCCGCACGGCGCTCTTTGTGGCAGATTCTCGCCCGGCTCGGTTGGCTCCCCGCGTTGCCGCTGTAGGCGCTTCGAAGACATTCAAGCGTTGGCCGTGCGCGGTGAGCGAAATGCCGAACGGAACGGCGGCGGTGAGCTTGCGAGGGGTCTTCACAAACGTCACAACCAGGTAGGTGTCTGCCAAGCGTTTGCACGTGACTTCCGAACACTCAAAGTCCTCCGGTGGACGAGTCCGAAAGGCCACGGTTGCTGCGCCCGAGCTTTCCTTGAAGAAGCCGTACCATCCCGGTGAGCGGATCGCTGGCAAGTATTCACTGATCGAGAAGTTGGGCGAGGGCGGGATGGGAGCCGTGTGGCGGGCCCACAACGAGACACTCGACGTCGACGTGGCGATCAAGCTGATGCGCGACGACGAAATCGAGGCAGATGATGCGTTGGCCATGCTCGGCGATCGATCGCTTCAGGAAGCGCGCGCTGCGGCTCGGCTCGGACATCCAGCGATCGCTCGCGTCTTCGACTTCGGTATCACCGATCACGACGACCCGTTCATCGTCATGGAGTTGCTCAAGGGCGAGGACCTCGCGGACACTTTGGCTCGTCGCGGCAGGATTGCTGCGACCAAAGCGGTGGCAACGCTGCTACCGATTGCGCATGCGTTGGAGGCTGCGCACGCAAAAGGCATCGTCCATCGCGACATCAAGCCGGAAAACATCTTCATGGCTCGTCAGGAGGATGGTCGTGTCCAGCCCAAGCTGGTCGACTTCGGTATCGCCAAGGTGGAGCGCTCCAAGAGTCACCGCCTGACGCAGACCGGTGCGATGTTGGGCAGTCCGATCTACATGTCCCCTGAGCAGGCCCGTGGCGACGACGTCGATCGTCTGGCGGACGTGTGGGCGATCAGCGTCGTGCTGTACGAGATGATCACGGGGCGCCCACCCTTCGAAGGCAAGAACTACAACGCGCTGCTGTATTCGATCATCGCGGATGACCCACCGGCAATTACCAGCTTCGGCACCGGTGACGACGAGTTGTGGGAAATCCTCAAACGCGGCCTGGAGAAAGATCCAGACAAGCGTTGGTCCACGATGCAGCAGTTTGGGGCGAAGCTCGGGCGTTGGATGATTGCCCGGGACGTCCACGAGGACATCACGGGCGCTTCGATCGCCGCTCAATGGTTGCGCCGCGTGCAGACCGATGCAGACGTCTTGGCCTCCATGTTGCCTCCTGCTGATGAGAGCATGCCGCCTGCTCCAGATTCCCGACCGACGGCGCGGTTTCACATTTCTCCATATCCGCAACCGGTGAACATCGTGTTGGGTGAGCCAGAAACCTTGCGGCCCAGCAGCGACGTTCAGCCCGCGGCGTGGACCAAGCGCGTTCCGCGCGTTGCCATGCTCAGCGCGTTGGCTGGGGTGGTGTCCAGTGCGTTCGTCGCCTGGTGGCTCGGCGGAAGCAACGACCCGGTGCCCTCGGCAAATGCCGAGTCTGAAACCGTCGTCGAGGCGATGCCGGAAGTCGAGGAGCCGCAGCCGACACAACCGGAACCGTCACCACCGCAAGTGCTGGCGGAGGCCTCCGACTCGCCCAGCCCAGCGATGTCCGTGGTGTCTGTCGAAAGCCTACCTACGGCTGACGCTGTCAAGCCAGCGCTCAAGGTTCGAAAGGGTGGGACGAGTTCCCCCAAACGTGTACAGAGGCCTGTCTCCAGCAAGGCACGTCTGAAGAACCCTTTTGACTGAAACCCTTTTCACTCGATGTGAATGTGTCGTACGACGAATTCGTGCGGCGATCGCTGGAGCGGGATGAGATTGGTGACGTCACTCTTCGCGGCGAGCGGCGGTGGAGGGTTCGCAGCACGGTCGCGGGGTGGTTGGTTTCGTTCGCGGTGAGTACGAGCTCGTTGCCGGCCTTTGCCCAAGACGACGGTGCCAGTCGCGGGGAGCCGGCCGACGAGGTTACCGAGCGTGACGAGCGAGACCTGCAAAAGGCCCGTCAGTTGTACGAGCAGGGCGTGGAAGCTTACGAGCGTAGACGCTACGACGAGGCCATCGATCTGTTCAAGCGGGCGAATCTGCTCGCGCCAAACGCCGCCTTCTCGTTCAACATCGGCATTGCCTATCAGGACGCCGGAAACGTGGCGCTTGCGTTGCGACACTACCGCGACTACTTGCGCCAAGTACCCGATGCGCCGGATCGCGCTTCTGTGCTCGCCCGAATCAAGGGGCTCGAAGCGAAGTTGGTTGCTGTGGGTGTACAGCAAGTGACGGTCGTGACCCAGCCGGCCAATGCGGCGATTGCCATCGACGGTAAACCCGTCGGGCTTAGCCCTTGGACCGGTGAGTTGACGCCGGGCAATCATGAGCTCAGCGTCGAGCTTTCAGGTCATCAGAACGTTACCCGCGATTTCGACCTGCCACCTGCGCACGCAATCGACGTTTCGGTGACGCTCGAGGAGAAGGTCGATGCAGGGCCTGCCGAAGTCGCACGGCCCACGACGCCGGCGGTCGATCCCTCGTGGTACGAGGACGTGCGTCCGGTGACCTGGGCAGTGCTCGGCGTCGGGGTCGTCGCACTGGGCGTTGCTGGCTACGCCGACTACACGCGAGGCAGTGCCCAGGAGGATTTGTCGAAGGCGACCAGCGCGTCCGAGCAGCGGACGCTTGCCGATACCGTGGCCAGTCGACGTAGCTGGGCCGAATCCTTCGTCATGCTCGGGTTAGGCATGGTTGCCAGCGGGGGAGCCCTCATCTATTCCGATGTCGTATACGCGCGCAACGAGCGGCAACGTCAATCGGCATTCGTCGGGATGTGCCTGCACACCGGATGTGCGTTGCGCTATTCGACGACATTTTGAGTGACATCGACGCACCTGAAGCGCTCACACCGCGGCAGGCGTGCTGTTGTCGCCGAGTGGGACCAACAGCTGGCGCAGCAATTCGTAGCCGCGATGCACGCGCTGCTTGATCGCCGCGCTCGTCGTCTTCAACGCGCTGGCCGCTTCGCTACCTGTCATGCCGCTGACCTTCGTCAGCTCGATGGCGTCTCGGTAGTTCTGTGGTAGCTGCTCGAGCGCGGCGCGCAGGCGCAACAGCTCTTCCACGTCGGGTTGCGTGTGCGCTGTCGGTTCGACTTCGGGCAACTGTCCGTCGTGGCTCAGCACCTCGTGCCTCGCGCCGAGCGGCCGTTGCTCGTCGATCAACGTCCGCTTGGCGATCACCGAGATCCACGGCATCACGGCGGCTCCACGCTCGTACTTGTCCTTGGCGCGAAATACCTTGAGGAAGGTCGACTGCACGACGTCTCGCGCCTGCTCGCTGTCGCGTGCCGTCCTGCTGAGCTTGGCAAGCAATGCCGGGGCGACTCGTTCGTACAGTTCACCGAACGCGCGTTCGTCACCGTCGACGAATCGGTTCATGAGCTGCTCGAGGGTGGGGGACACGGTTCCCGAAACGGATGCGGACGCCATGCCTCGCTGTATAAGCAGTCTTCGTGCCAGCCGTTGAAATGCCAGTAAGCGGCTGTAATCATAGAAGACTGTCGACCTCGCAACCGAGCTGTTCTCTCTGTTGCAGGTGTTGCAGTGCCACAGGCTGCAACACCTGCAACAGTTGTCCGCCATTGTGTCGAATCGTTCCAACGGCTCCACTGCCGATGTTGGATTTCTTGGTCGAGGCGGGCTTTTCGAGGGACCCTTTCGATGTGATGCGCGATGATTTCTTGGAGCAACTCCTCCGTGTCATGGAGGGCAAGAGCCACTGGGCTTGGCAATCGTTCACGTCGGGGCGGGTATCCAAAGCGGCGCTGCACGTGCACTTCGAGCAAGAGTACGCGGTGTACGTTCGCGACTTTCCGGTGATGGTGGGCTGGGCCTACGTGCAATGTCCCATCGCGGAAGTCAGACGAGAGCTCGCAGAGAACCTCTACGAAGAAGAGACTGGAGGGATCGTCGCAGGGAAGCCCCATCCAGAGCTGTTCCTCGAGTACCCTCGGGGCCTGGGGATGGACCTGGCGCGCTTCGACGACGTCCAACTGCTCCCGCGAGCAGCGGCATACCGGCAATTGCTCGACGATTGCGTACAACGTCGCGGTTGGGAGGTGGCCGCAGCAGTTGCCACGATCTTCGTCGAGGGGACCTCCTACGAGCGGGGTGAGGTCGATGAAAGCGCGCCGCGCCGTCCCGTCACGGCGCTCGAGCAGCACCCCTTGGTCGTCCACTACGGCTTGCCTCTGGAGTCGCTGAAGTTGACCAAGGCCCACCGCCAGGTCGAAGGCCAGCATCGCGCCAGCGCCTGGGATATCTTGCTGCAACACGTCCCCACCAGTGCGTACGACGACGTCATTCGGGCGATGCAACAGTGTCTCTCTGCGTGGCTCGCCTATCGTGACGACGTGGCTCAGGCATGCGGTTTGACGCGCTGATCGCGCGACGAACCGCCGTCGCGGCGGACGAACGCAATCAGTCAATCCAGAGTAGACGGCGGTACAGGCGAGGATCCCATGGGGGGATTTGGCGCTTGTACACTTTGCGCGTCCATTTCTTGTCGCGCCGGATGCAGTCGGGTAGGGCGTCGCGATTCGTGATGGTTGCGCGCGAACACGCCTCGCGCAACGCCGCCTGAGACTGCTCCTCGCTACCCTGGTACATGCCCAAGTTCATCCGCGTCGAGCAGAGTGGGGCTTTGCGGTACGTCTCGGGCGTCTTGGGTTGATCTTTGAGCTCCCACTGGGTCACCCCCTCCACGCCGACGCACACTTCGATCTCGGCATCGTGTCCGTAGATGAACAACTCCAAGCACAGAATGGCGGCGATGCCGCCGGCCCAGTACCAGAAACTCCGGTCCTTCGACAGTGGGGTCGCCTCGTCCGTCTTCGGCACCTCCTCTGCGTCGGAAGCATCACTCCGGTCGGCCGTGACGACTTCGTCGGCCTTCGGTGCGTCGGCGGCGTCCGGCTCCGACTGGGGTGCTTCGGCGTCGGTACGCGCTGGGGCGGTGGTGTCGTTGCTGACGTCTTCGGAGTCAGCCTGCACCGCATCGTCTTCCTTGCGGGACTGCGCATCGGAGGGGGGGATTTGGTCTTCGTCGCCCATGGATCGCAGCCTAGTGCATTGCCCGTGTGAGTTCGATCGATATCTTGTGTCCGACCCGGGCATGTACGTCGGTTGCGAGGCGACCGCAAAAGAACAATCGGTGCCGAGCCCACTGCGAGCGTGAGAGTGGTTGACGTGTTCGCCCCGAGCGTGCTTCTACGAACACTCGTCAGGGCGTACGGCACTGGCAGCGGTTACGGCGACAGGCGAGGCCGCAGCGAGATCCACACGCGGTGCTCGGGATCGAGGCCCACTCGCCGTCGTGCTCGAGCAAGTCGGGAGCGATTCTGTGTAATTGTTTCAGGTTATCAGAAAGCGCTTTGGTGCGAAGTGTGTCGCCAGCTCGTCTGTGGCCCCCTGCATCACGTCGGCCAGCAGCTGCGCCGCGCCGAGCCCAGCGGTCATGCCGAAACCGCCCAACCCGGTCAGCCAGAACAGCCCTTCGACTCGGGAGTCGGCGCCGATGACTGCTTCGCAGTCGGCAGACATCGTGCGCAGACAAGCCCATGCCCGGTGCAATTGCGCTTCGCTCAGGGCCGGGGCGAAGTCCGGTAGGGTCTGCGCCAAGCGTTCGACCATTGCGGGATCGACCGGTGGGAGGCCAGGCTTGTCCGCAGTGTGATCGCCCGGGCAAGCCAGTACGCCGGCGCCTTCTCGCCGAACGTACATACCCGAGCTCAGACTCCAACTCACCGCTGCTTGTTCTGCTACGGGCGATTGGGGCGCGAGTTGCGCCAGATGTCGGCGGTATGGCACGAGCGGCAATGGGCAGTCGCAGCTTACACCCAACTCAGCACTCCACGCGCCGGCGGCGATCACGACTCTTTCAGCGCTCAACCGCTCGCCGGTGGTCGTGACGACGCCGGTTACACGCTCCCCCGAGGTCGTGACGCGTTGAATCGTCAATCCGGTTCGGATGGCCGCGCCCCCGGCCGCGGCGCGCAGACGCAACTGTTCACCGAGCCCGTGAATGTCGATCACTCCTCCGTCGGGGAGCCAGATCCCGCACGTCGACGTCCCCCCGGCCAACCACGGACAGCGTCGTTCGAGTTGTCCGCGGTCGAGCACCTCGTGCCGGATCCCACACTCGTGCGCGATGCGCAGCGAGCTGTGCAGCTCGTCGTCGGCATCGGCACTCAACAGCAGTCCGCACGGATCAACTAGGGAATGTTTCGGGTTAATCGAACCGAGCGGACCCACCGAGCGTTGTGCCAGCAGTGTCGTGGCGATGCTGTGTTCCAGCGGGCGCAAGATTGCTGCATTGCGTCCGGAGCTGTGGCTGAAGGTCAGCGGTTCGCTTTCGACGACTATCACCGTCTCGTCAGCGCCGCACTCGGTGAGCGCCCACGCCAATCCCAGCCCGGCGATGCCTCCGCCGATGATGATTGTTGGGGATGCTGTCACGGGCGAGGTATTCCATGGAAAGCTCGCTCGGTCCCCATCAACCGTTGACTTGCTGCGCAATCGCCGGCGGCTTCCGTCCGAAACCCTACGAGATTACGTCGCAAAAATGGCGCCCCCCCCCCGGGCCTCGGACGGGATACGGTCGTCCGGGCGCTGGGCGAGAAGACCAAGATCGGTCAGGTTCGACGTCGTTTTTGCCCCACCTTCGTCGCGAGGCTGGC